>DAINND010000075.1:0-11266 GCA_036736065.1 Ilumatobacteraceae bacterium | reverse complement strand
CCGACCAGCCGGGCGTCACCATCGGCCTCGACGGCTTCCTCGGGGTCTGACGGCGCGCGTCGGCGGCGCGGACGGCGGCGCCGGCCGCGCTCCCCGTCGGCGGGCCCGCCGTCGGGGGTGACGTCGCCGACGGGCTCGATGATCCCGTCTGGATGCTCGAGCTCGTCGAGCACCTCGGGGACGTCGCGCCGGACCTTGTTCGCCGACTGGATCGCCGTGAGGAGGAACAACCCGCCGACCACCCACCACTGGTAGTCCTCGATCGCGTTGAGGAACCAGCGGATCTGTTCCTCGAAGACCTGGCCGCCCCACCAGAGCACGACGAGCTTGAGCACGATGCCGACGGCGAGGAGAGCGATGAACCGCGGGGGAGCCATGCGGCGGTGACCGGCCATGAGGCAGACGAAGTTGCTGGCCGGCATGAGCAGCACGAGCAGCCAGCCGGCACGATCGATCGCCCGTTGGAACCAGTGGTAGACGCGGGGCATCTCGCCGACCTGGCCCTCGGTCCACTCGATGGCCTTGCGTCCGTACCAGCGGCCGAGGAAGAACAACGTCACGCCGGCGATCATCAGTCGGACGAAGCCGAGCACCCCGTAGTGCAGCCAGTTGCCGTCGAAGTACGGCACCGAACCGAACAGGTTGCGGTTGCGCGACGACATCGCGAGCACCCAGGCCGGTCGCTCGTCCACCCATGCGGGACCGATGTTCGAGCCGATCGTGCCGAGGGTGAACAGGGCGCCGGCGAGCACCAGCACGAAGCGGCGGGCCGCTGGCCGCACTGCGATGTCGGGCGGCGCCGTGAGGGCCGAGGAGGACGGCATCGACTGCATGCTACGGGCATGCTGGGCGAGACCGTCGATTTCCACCGTTGCGCCTGTGGGGCGACTACGGTCGGCTGCCATGTCGTCGGCTGTGCGTTCGAACCTTGCCGGTCTCGTCCTGGTGGTGCTCGTCGTGTCGGGCTGTGGCGCCGACCCGTCCGACGCCGGTGGCGCAGGATCGGCCGCGCCGATGGCGTCGTCGACCGTGGACGCAGTGACGACGGCGCCGCAGCCGACGTGCGCCCCCAACGGTGAGTCGGGGACGGTGCAGGCGAGCGACAACACCTTCCGACCCGATCCGCTCGAGATCGTGGCCGGCACCGAGGTGGTGTTCGAGAACCGCGGCCGCAACGAGCACGACGTGCTGCCCAAGGGTGATCCGGCTGCGACGACGTGGGGCGTGCAGAAGGAGTCCTTCGCCCCGGGCGACGCGTACTCGCACGTCTTCACGACGCCTGGCACCTACGCCTACTACTGCTCCATCCACGGCACCGACGAAGTGGGTATGGTTGGCAGCATCGTCGTCACGGAGCCGTGACGGCACCGATCCGAGGGGGGATCATGGTTCGACGGACAGGTGCGGCCTTGGCCGCGTGCGCACTCGTGCTCGCCGCATGCGGCAGTGGGGACGGCGCCGGTGGTGCGACCACGTCGCCCGGGGCGACCGAGACGACCGCCGCCCCGGCGACCACGGGCGCGCCGGCATCGACCGCGGCGCCGGAGACGACGGCGGCGCCCGACGACGGTGTGGTGAACGTGCCCGAAGAGTTCGCGACCATCCAGGAGGCCGTCGACGCCGCTTCACCGGGTGACCTCGTGCTCATCGCTCCCGGCACTTACCACGAGGCGGTGAACGTGACCACCGACGAGATCGTGATCCGAGGCCTCGACCGCAACACCGTGGTGCTCGACGGCAAGTTCGAGCTCGACAACGGCATCCGCGTCCTCGGTGCGAGCGGTGTCGCAGTCGAGAACATGACCGCCACGAACTACACGTCCAACGGGTTCTTCTGGACCGGCGTCGTCGGCTACCGAGGGAGCTACCTCACCGCCTACCGCACGGGCGACTATGGCGTCTACGCGTTCGCCTCCGTGCAGGGCCAACTCGAGCACATCTACGCGGCGGGCAGCCCGGACGCAGGGCTCTACATCGGGCAGTGCTACCCGTGCGACGCCGTGATCGACAACGTGCTCAGCGAGCACAACGGCCTCGGCTACTCGGGCACCAACTCGGGAGGCAACCTGCTCATCGTGAACTCGGTCTTCCGCAACAACCGCGCCGGTGTGGTGCCCAACAGCGGCAGCTACGAGCTGTGCTACCCCCAGCGCGAGACCACCATCGTCGGCAACGTCGTGCACTCGAACAACCAGCCCGACACACCGGCGATCGACGTGGCGATCCTGGCGATGGGCAACGGGATCCTGTCCGCAGGTGGGGTGCGCAACATCATCGAGCGGAACCTGGTGTTCGACCACGACAAGACCGGCATCGGCATGGTGCCCTTCCCCGAGGACGGCGCCAACGACGACCTGCCGACCACGGACGAGTGGGCGCTCACCTGTGACGTGGCCAAGGGACAGGCGCCGACACCACCGGAGGGTGGGTCGATCCTGTGGGACTCGTTCGAGAACCGGGTGATCGGCAACGTCCTCGAGGACAACCGTGAGGGCGACATCGTCGTGGCCTCCGTGGGCACCGACCTCGCGTCGCTGGCCAACTGTGCGAGCGGCAACACGTTCACGCTGAGCTTCCCCACGGCCATCGAGGCGGTCGCGCCGTGCGACGGGACCGGGACCGGCGCCTGGGCCGACGGGGTCTACAACGTCGCAGCCTGGCTCGTGGAAGAGCGACCCCCGTCGGTCGACTGGAAGACGGCGGCGCTCCCGGCGCTCGAGCCCCAGGAGAACATGCCCGACGCGGCCGACGCGCCTGCGTCGCCGGCCACGAACGTGCCCTACGCCGTCGATCTCGCGGCGATCAAGGTTCCCGCCAAGCCGACGTGAGCCTGCGACGTCGGCTGCCGTTGCTTGCCGTCGTCGGCCTGATGGCCACTGCGTGCGCCGACGCGTCCACGGCCGACGGTGCGAGCGGGGCGCACGACCATGCCGGCCACGCCGGCGCGGTGGTCGCGGCCGTGCTCGGCGTGCCGGACCGGGTGATCGCCGGACCACAGGGCCGCGACGGCCAGTTCGTGGTCGAGTGCGGCTTCAGCCATGTCGCGCACGACGACCCGATCCTGTACCCGGGCGTGCCGAACGCCAGCCATCTGCATGCCTTCTTCGGCAACACGAGCACCGACGCCGCCTCGACCCTCGCCAGCCTCGACGCAGGCGGCACCACGTGCCAGCAGCGACTCGACCGGGCGGCGTACTGGGTGCCGGCACTGTTCCGGGACGGGGAGATGGTCGAACCGGTGCGCAGCCTGGCCTACTACCGCGCAGGCATCGATGTCGATCCTGCGCTGGTCGAGCCCTACCCGCACGGGATGATGATGATCGCTGGCGACGCCTCGGCCGCCACACCGCAGCCGGTCGAGGTCGTCGCGTGGACCTGCGGCACCGGCATCGACCATCGCAGCGCTCCACCGACGTGCCCCGAGGGCACGAACCTGCGGCTCCTCGTCACCTTCCCCGACTGCTGGGACGGGGTCGACCTCGGTGAGGTCGACCCACGGGGGCACGTCGCCTACAGCAGTTCGGGGGAGTGCCCGCCGACCCATCCGGTGCATGTGCCGCAGCTGCAGTTCAGCGTCGAGTATGCGCACGCCGGGCCGACGGACGGCCTCGAGCTCGCCTCGGGCGGGCTGTTCAGCGGCCACGCCGACTTCGTGAACGCCTGGGACCCGGAGAAGCTCGCCGAGGAGGTGGCGCTGTGCATCGGCCGCGACCTGGTGTGCAGTGTGACGAGCGACCGCTGAACGCGGTCAGAGGCGGCCGGAGGCGATCACGCGGGCCAAGAAGTCACGGGTCGCCTGCTCACGTGGCGCAGTGAACACCTCGGCGGGCGGGCCCTGCTCGCGGACGTGGCCCTGCTCGAGGAAGCAGACGGTGTCGGCGATCTCTCGGGCGAAGCCCATCTCGTGGGTGGCGATCACCATCGTCATCCCGGTCGTGCGCAGCTCGCGGATCACATCGAGCACCTCGCCGACGAGCACGGGGTCGAGCGCCGCCGTGACCTCGTCGAGCAGCATCAGCTCGGGCTGCATGGCCAATGCGCGCACGATGGCCACCCGCTGCTGCTGGCCGCCCGACAGCTGGTCCGGGTAGGCCTCGGCCTTGTCGGCGAGGCCGAACCGGCCGAGCAGCTCGCGCGCTGCAGCAGCGGCCTCGCCCGCGCGCTGCCCCAGCACCTTCGTCGGCGCGAGTGTGACGTTGCGCAGCACGCTCATGTGCGGGAAGAGGTTGTAGCTCTGGAACACCATGCCGATGCGCCGACGGATGGGATCGGGGTCGAGCCCCGGTGCGCTGATGTCGACGCCGTCGAGGTGGATCGCCCCCTCGTCGATCGGCTCGAGCAGGTTGACGCAGCGCAGCAACGTGCTCTTGCCCGAGCCCGACGCCCCGATGAGGCACACGCCCTCGCCGGAGGCGACCTCGAGCGACACGTCGTCGAGCACGACGCGCTCGCCGAACGCCTTGTGCACGTGGTGGAGGCGGAGCTTCACGAGACGACACTCGCAGAGGTGCGGCGCCGCTGGCGGGCGAGGAGGTGGTCGGTGAGGCGGGTCAGCGGGATCGACACGCACAGGAACAGCAGCGCCGCGGCCACCACCGGCGTGGAGTTGAAGATCTCGGCCTTGATGTTGTTGGCCTTGCGCAACACCTCGACGATGCCGACGACGCTCACCAGGGCGACGTCCTTCTGCAGGCTGACGAGGTCGTTCATCAGCGCCGGCACCATGCGGCGGACCGCCTGTGGGAGCACGACGCTGCGCATGGTCTGCCCGGCCGACAGCCCGAGCGATCGAGCTGCGGCGCGCTGGCTCTCGTGCACGCTCTCGATGCCGGCGCGGAACACCTCGGCCACGTAGGCCGAGTAGCACATGACCAGTGCGACCGTCGCCCAGACGATGAGCTTGGTGTACCAGGCGCGCTCCTGGAACAGCCCGGGGATCCCGAAGCCGATGAGGCTGATCCACAGGATCACCGGCACGCCGCGCACGACGTCGGTGTAGAGGGTGGCGAACAGGCGGAGGGGGTAGAGCGCTGGAGTGCGCGCGTTGCGCGCCATGGCGATGAGCAGGCCGAGCAGCAGGATGCACGGCATGCAGATCAGGAACAGCCGGATGTTCAGCCAGAACGGCCCGAGCAGCTCGGGGAACGCCTCGCGGAACGTCTCGGCATCGAAGAACTGCTGGCGGACCTTGTCCCATCCGGGCATCCGCGGGATCACCACGACCAGCGCGGCCACGACGAGCACGGTGCTGGTCGCTGCGATCGCCAGGCTGCGACGGCGCGGCGCGCCCACGTTGGCTGCTCGCCGACCCGAGCCCGGACGCGGCGAGGCCGGCAGCTCGCGGCCGGCCGCGGTGCCCGGACGCGAAGGGGCCGGCAGCTGGCTGCCGGCCCCTTCGGACGGCGCGGACGTCTCCGTCATCGGTCGATCAGGATGCCGCGATGATCGGGGCCTCGGTGTACTCCGACATCCACTCGACGGTGATCGCCTCGAGCTCACCGCTCTCGCGGAGGGCGGCCAGCGCCAGGTTGACGCACTCGGTCAGCGGGCTGTCCTTGGCCAGCAGGAGGCCGAACTCGTCGCTGCCGCTGCCCTCGATCTGACCGAACACCGTGGTGCCCTCGATCTCGACCGCGGTGATGTAGAGCGCCGTCGGCAGGTCGCTCACGATGGCGTCGATCTGCTTGGCCTCGAGCGCGGCCTTGGCCGCAGCGTTGTCGTCGAACACCAGGATCTCGCCCTCGGGGGCGATGACGTCCTCGACGTACTGCACCGAGGTGGTGCCGGCGGCGACGCCGATGTTGAGCGGCTTCAGGTCGGCGATGCTGGTGGCCGACGCAGCCGGGGAATCGGCGAGACCGAAGATGGCCTGGGCGGCGGTGTAGTAGCCGTCGCTGAAGTCGACCACTTCCTTGCGCTCATCGGTGATGGTGTACTGCTGCAGGTTGAAGTCGAAGTCCTTCGGGCCCGGGGCGATCACCGTGTCGAACGGCGTGCGGATCCAGGAGACGGCGTCGCCCTCGAAGCCGAGCTCACGGGCGACGGCGAGCGCAACGGCTGCCTCGAAGCCCTGACCGCTCTCGGGGGCGTCGTCGATCACGTAGGGCGGGAAGGCCGGCTCGCCGGTGGCGATGGTGAGCGCACCGTCGGCGATGGTCTTGCCGGCCGCGCACTCGGCGGCTGCGCCGCCGCCACCCGCAGCGGTGGTCTCGGGCGCGGCGCTCGTCTCCGGAGCGGCGCTCGTCTCGGGGGCTGCCGACGTCGCCGGGGCAGCAGTGGTCTCGGGGGTGGTCTCGGTGGCGCGGCCGCACGCGGCGAGCAGCACGATGCCGGCCAGGCTGGCAAGGGCCAGTCGTCTCATGATGGGGGTTCTCCTTCACAGGTTCACGGGGAGACCGATGATCGTAGCGGGCTGCGATGATTCCTGACCAGTCGAGTCGGGAATTCCTGGGCCGCTGAGCTCCTTGACGTGAGACATTCGTGCCCGTACTGTCTCATGCGTGTCGCCCGCCGAACGTCGGATCCTCGATGCCGCGAAGGAGTGCTCGGCCAGGCTGGGCATGACGAAGGTGACCATCGACGACATCGCCCTCGCGGCCCAGGTGTCACGAGCGACGCTCTACCGCATGTTCCCGGGCGGCAAGGACGTGCTCTTCGACGCGCTGCGGGTGCGCGAGCTCGAGGAGTTCTTCACCCAGCTGAGCGGCCACCTCGAGGGCGCAGTCGACCTCGAGGACCTGCTCGTGCGGGTCGTCGTCCGCTCCACGAACGAGTTGCGCAACGACTCCCACCTCGCGCTCATGCTCGCTGCCGAGCCCGGCGAGGTCCTGAGCGACCTCACCGTCGAGGGCCTGCCACGGATCATCCGCATGGCCACGCTGTTCATCGTCCCGCGTGTCGAGCCCTACGTCGATCGGGCCACGGCGGCGCTGCTCGTCGACGTGCTGGCCCGGCTCGTCATCTCGTACTTCCTCGCCCCGTCCGCGCTCGTCGACCTCGGCGAAGCCGAGTCGGCGCGTCGTGTCATCCGTTCATACGTCCTTCCAGCCATCCAGACCGAGACGTCCACCACAGGAGCCCGGCCATGACCGTCACCCACAACGACAACACCAACATCATCGGACGCGCCGACATCAACGACATCGACGCGATCCTCGCCATCCCGATGGCCGCCCCCGACGAGGTCGAGCACGTCGTCAAGAACAACGCCGACTCGATCTTCACGTGGGACTACTCGCTGGCCCGTCCGGCGCTGCGCAAGCTCTACGAGAAGGCCAAGACCGGTCAGTGGAACGGCACGACGGATCTGCCCTGGAGCACCGACGTCGCCGTCGAGCGGACCGTCGCCGCCGACCAGGCAGTGCTCGGGACCGGCTTCGACGCGAACGCGTACATCGGCACGGCGGTCGAGAAGTGGGGCGAGAAGGAGTGGCTCGCGTTCGGGATCGAGAGCCGCAACTGGACGCTCAGCCAGTTCCTCCACGGTGAGCAGGGAGCGCTCATCTGCACCGCCAAGATCGTCGAGACCGTGCCGTGGTACGACGCCAAGCTCTACGCGAGCACCCAGGTGGTCGACGAGGCCCGCCACGTGGAGGTGTTCGCCCGCTACCTCGAGGAGAAGCTCGGCGGCGGTTACCACGTCAACGCCCACCTGCGGGCGCTGCTCGACGACATCATCAACGACAGCCGCTGGGACATGACCTACCTGGGCATGCAGGTGATGGTCGAGGGTCTCGCCCTGGCCGCGTTCGGCTTCCTCCACCAGACCACCGGCGAGCCGCTGCTGAAGCAGCTCCTCCGCTACGTGATGAGCGACGAGGCGCGCCACGTGGCCTTCGGCGTGCTCAGCCTGAAGGAGGTCTACGACGGCATGACGGACGCCGAGCTGAAGGACCGCCAGGAGTTCGCCTTCGAGGCCGCGGTGCGCATGCGCGACCGCTTCATGAGCCAGGAGGTCTGGGACCGGATGGGGGTCGACGTGCGCCAGATCGGCCCGATGGTGCTCGCCGATCCGACCCGGCACCTGTTCCAGTCGATGCTGTTCTCGAAGATCGTGCCGAACTGCAAGAAGCTCGGCCTGCTCGACCGCAACGACCAGTGGCTGCGCCGGCGCTTCGAGGAGATGAACGTCATCCAGTTCGAGGACTGGGCCGACACCGGTGAGGAGTACTCGGCCTTCGCGCTCGACGCGCCGGCCGCGGGCTGACCCGCGCGCGTGCGCCCGGTGTCCTCTACGATCCCGGGGCGATGACACAGCAGTCGGACCCGTTCTTCCGTTCCTTCCACGCGCTCCGCATCAAGGGGTTCGCCGCCGCCGAGACGGTGGCGGAGGTCGCCGACCTCCCGCTCGCCCTGGTCGCCGAGCACCTGCGCGACCTCGAGTCGCGGGAGTGGGCCCAGTTCCGCGAGGCGCGTCAGCTGTGGCAGCTCACCGCGACCGGCCGCGAGGAGCACAAGATCGCCCTCGTCGAAGACGTCGGGCACACCCACATCGCCACCAAGCTGCACGACAGCTATCACGAGTTCCTCCAGCTCAACTCGGCGTTCAAGGAGCTCTGCGGCGATTGGCAGCTGCGCGACGGCGCGCCGAACGACCACACGGACGCGGCCTACGACCACGCGGTGGTGGAGCGTCTGGTGGCCCTCGACGCCGCTGCCGGGCCGGTCGTCGACTCGATGGGGTCGGTGCTCGCCCGGCTCGCTCCCTACACCGCTCGTCTGGCACGGACGTGCCAGAAGGTGGTGGCCGGTGAAACGAAAATGTTCACGGGTGTCATGTGCGGCAGCTACCACGATGTGTGGATGGAACTGCACGAGGACCTGATCCTCACCCAGGGCATCGACCGCTCGGCCGAGGGGAGCTTCTGATGCCGCGCTTCGGCCGTGTGCTCTCGGCGATGGTGACGCCGTTCGACGCCGATGGTCGTCTCGACCTCGACACCGCCCGGCGCCTGGCGCGCTGGTTGCAGGAGCAGGGCAACGACGGCCTCGTGGTGGCCGGCACCACCGGCGAGGCCCCGGTGCTCACCGACGACGAGCGGCTGTCGCTGTTCGCCGCGGTGATCGAGGCCGTCTCCATCCCGGTGGTCGCCGGCACGGGCACCAACGACACGGCCCACTCGGTGCACCTCACCCGTGAGGCGGCTGCGCTCGGCGCCGCCGGTGCCCTCGCCGTGTGCCCGTACTACAACCGTCCGTCGCAGGCCGGCATCGAGGCGCACATCCGCGCCATGGCCGGCGCCTCCGAGCTCCCGATCATGGTCTACGACATCCCGGTCCGCACGGGGCGCAAGATCACCACGGCCACGTTGCTGCGCCTGTTCCGCGAGGTGCCCAACGTCGTCGCGCTGAAGGACGCTGCCGGCAACCCCGGAGAGACGGCGGCGCTCATCGCCACCGGGCCTGCGCACCTCGAGGTCTACAGCGGCGACGACGGGCTCACCCTGCCGCTGCTCGCGGTCGGAGCCGTGGGGACCGTCGGCGTCGCCACGCACTGGACCGCGAGCGACCATCAGCAGATGTTCGACCTGTTCGCAGCAGGTGATGTGGACGGCGCCCGGCTGGTCAACGCACGGATGCTGCCGAGCTTCGCGTTCGAGACGGGCGACGACGCGCCCAACCCGATCCCCACCAAGGCCATGCTGCGCCATCTCGGCATCCCGGTCGGCGAGGCCCGGTTGCCGATGGGCCCTGCGCCCGCATTCGTGGTCGAGCGCGCCCCACAGGTGCTCGCCGATCTGCAACGCTGGCGCGATGCCTTCCCCAACCGCCCCGATCGCTGAATCGTGAGCAGCACCGTCCGCATCGCCTTCCTCGGTGGCCTCGGCGAGATCGGCCGCAACTGCATGGCCGTCGAGCACGACGACCGCATCCTGCTCATCGACTGCGGCCTGATGTTCCCGGATGCCGACATGCACGGCATCGACCTCGTGCTGCCCGACTTCACCTACCTGCGCGACAACGCCGACCGCATCGAGGGCTGCGTCGTCACCCACGGCCACGAGGACCACGTCGGCGCGCTGCAGTACCTGCTGCGCGAGCTGAGCTTCCCGGTGTTCGGTTCGGCCGTGGCGCTCGGCCTGGCCCGCAACCGCATCGAGGAGGCCGGACTGCTGGGTCGCACCGAGCTCGTCGCGGTGAAGGACTTCGAGCGGCGCCGGATCGGCCCGTTCGACGTCGAGTTCATCCCCGTCACTCACTCGGTGCCGCACGCGCACGCGATCGCCCTGCACACCCCGCAGGGCGTGGTGCTGCACTCCGGCGACTTCAAGCTCGACCTCACCCCGGTCGACGGCCGCCGCACGGCGTTGTCGAGGATCGGCAGCCTGGCGGCCAACGAGGGCATCCGGGTGCTGCTCGCCGACTCGACCAACTCCGAGGAGCCGGGGTGCGCTCCCAGCGAGACCAGTGTCGGTGATGTGCTCCACCAGCTCTTCCACCGCCATGCCGACCGGCGGATCATCACGGCCAGCTTCGCCAGCCACCTGCACCGGATCCAGCAGATCGCCGACGCAGCCGTGGCGACCGGGCGTGTGGTGGCCACGTTGGGCCTCAGCATGAAGAAGAACGTGCGGATGGGCCGCGACCTCGGGATCCTCAAGATCCCGGATGCTGCGCTCGTCGACATCGAGGACATCGACAGCTACCCGCCGGGCAAGGTGTGCATCGTGTCGACCGGCTCTCAGGGCGAGCCGATGTCGGCGCTCGCGCTGCTCGCCCGTGGCGAGAGCAAGTGGGTGAAGATCGGCGAGCACGACACGGTGATCCTGTCGAGCCACGCGATCCCGGGCAACGAGTCGAACGTGAACCGGGTGATCGACGAGCTGCTGCGCGCCGGGTGCGAGGTGGTGCACAGCGGCATCGCCGATGTCCACGCGACCGGCCATGCCCAGGCCGACGAGCTGAAGATGTTCCTGTCGATCGCCGAGCCCGAGTGGTACGTGCCGATCCACGGCGAGTACCGGCACATGGCCGCCAATGCCCGGCTCGGACGGCTGATGGGGGTCGCCCGCGACCACGTGCTGCTGTGCGAGGACGGTGACGTGCTCGAGCTCACCGACGACGGTCTGGCCCTCGCCGGGCGGGTGCCGGCCGGCTACCTCTACGTCGACGGCATCGTGGGCGACGTCGGCCAGGGTGTGCTGCGTGACCGCAAGGTGCTCGCCGAGGAGGGTGTGGTCGTGGTGGTCGTGACGGTCGACATCAGCACGGGCAAGGTGCTCACCGGCCCGGAGATCATCACCCGCGGCTGGGTGTACGCCCCCGA
>DAINND010000074.1:0-11288 GCA_036736065.1 Ilumatobacteraceae bacterium | reverse complement strand
CCGCGAGAAGCTCCAGGAGCGCCTCGCCAAGCTCGCCGGCGGCGTTGCCGTCATCAAGGTCGGCGCGGCCACCGAGGTGGAGCTCAAGGAGAAGAAGCACCGCATCGAAGACGCCGTGTCGGCCACCCGTGCGGCCATCGAGGAGGGTGTCGTCGCTGGCGGCGGCACCGCCCTCGTGCGGGCCCGCGCCGCGGTCGCCGAGGTCGTCGCCTCGCTGAGCGGAGACGAGGCCACCGGTGCGCGCACCGTGTGGGAGTCGCTCACCGCTCCGGCCCGGATGATCGCCGACAACGCCGGCCTCGAGGGCGCCGTCACGACCCAGCAGGTCGAGGCGGCCGAGGGCTCGATGGGGCTCAACGCAGCGACGGGCGAGATGGTCGACCTGGTGAAGGCCGGCATCATCGATCCCGCCAAGGTGACCCGTGCGGCGCTGCAGAACGCGGCGTCGATCGCGGCCCTCGTGCTGACCACCGAATGCCTCGTGGCGGACAAGCCCGAGAAGAACCCGCCGGCGATGCCGGGCGGCGGTGGCATGCCCGGCATGGGCATGATGTGACCTCGTTCGGCCGGCGGCCGAGCGACCAGATGTGCTCCTCAGGGAGCGGCTGACCGACAGCCCCGGCGGACGCCCGCCGGGGCTGTCCGCGTCGGTGCCGCGTGCCCGGGAGGGCACGTCCTCCCTCGCAGCACGGGGTTCCAGCCCGGGTTAGCATGAACCACGGCCGTATGGAGACCCGAAGCTTCGACTCCCTGATGGGGCGCACCATCGAGCTCCTCCCCGGCGACGGGGAGCGGTACCGCTTCACCTTCGAGTCGGTCTTCGGCCCGAGCGCGGTGCTCAAGCCGCTCGACCTCAAGTCGGCGGCGTATGCGAAGACGGCCGAGCAGAAGGCCGTCGTCACACTCGAGGCCTCGATCGACGGGGGCAAGGCCTCGGCCGAGGGCACGGTGGAACGTTGGTCGGAGCGCAGTGGCGCCTTGCGTGTCTACCGGCCGCGAGAGATCGTGCTCGCGCAGCGCCGCCGCCATCCTCGTTTCGCAGTGCAGTTCCCCCTCGAGCTCGGGGTGCTGCGCGATGGCGAGATGCGCACGATCCGGACGACCACCGAGGATCTGTCGGTCGGCGGATTCGCCGCCGTGGTGGACGAGCAACTCGAGGCCGACGAGGCCATCGTGGTGCTGGTCCGGCTCCCGGCGGGTGTGGTCATCGTGACAGCGCTGGGCACCATGGGCGAGCGGGCGCGCCGGCGTCGCAGGCACGCCCGCTTCACGGCGATCAGCCCCGACGATGCCGCGGCGCTGGCAGCGGTGCTCCACGAGGTCGAGCTCTCCACCACGTCCGATGGAGAGGGGCGGCGTTGAGCAGGGTCACGGTGGTCGCCATCCGCAACGACTCGCTCGCCTACACCCGCGGTGAGCTCGTGCTGCAGTCCCCGCGGTCGTGCGCCGTGCGGCTGCTCGAGCCCGCGGACCCGTCCTGGTCGCCGGGGATGGAGATCTCCGTCGTCAACCACGCGGCACCCACCACCGCCATGCTCGGCATCCTCAAGTCCCTGCCCTCCCACGACGGGATCATCTCGGTGACCCCATTCGACCCGCTGCCGTGAAGGCTCCGCTCTCGGCAGTGCGGCCCGGGCGTCGCGCAACGGTCGCGGAGCGCTGACCGTGCCACGTCAGGGGAACCGACCCTTCTGGTTGCATCAGCTCGTCGAGTACATCCTCGGCGTCAGCCTCGTCTCGCAGGCGTTGCAGAGCCCGACCCCGGCCGTCCCGGCAGTGGCCGGCGCGGCGGTGTTGGTCAACGCGGCAGTGGCCCGTGGTCCGCTCGGCGCGTTCCGGCTGGTGAGCCGTCGGGCCCACCGCGTGCTCGACGTGGTGGTGATGGTCCTCGTCGCCGGCCTCGCTGTGCAGCCGTGGTGGTCGATCGAGGCGGGGGCGCGGCTCGTGATGCTCGGCATCGTCGCCGTGCACGCCTTCGTGTGGTGGCAGTCCGACCTCTCCGAGCCTGCGCCGCGCGCCGCCCGCTCGCGCCGAGCGACGGTGGCGAGCACGTCGAGCGCGCCGAGCGCGTCGAGCGCGCCGAGCTCTCCGTCCGCACCAGGCGACCGCAGCACCGAGGTCGGGCGGGCGGCCGGCCGTGCCGTGGGCTCCGGTGTGCGCGCCGTGCGGCGCTGGACCCGGTCCTGATCGAGCCAGGCACGGTCGGGCCGATCGCCCCGACGCGGGACCTGCCCGGCGGTGACGGGTGCGACGGTGTGCCGTGCGCTCACCGGCAATAGCCTGCGGGCATGGCCTTCGAGACCCCTGCACCCGACCTGACCAAGTTGATCGCCGCGTGGGACGAGTGGGAGCGCGGCGACGAGTCGCCCGGCAAGGTCCTGTCCAAGTTGAAGACCGCAGGCCTGCCCACGGTGCTCGCGCAGCTGCGTGAGCAGGGCTGGACGCCGACGGCTCGCTGAGCCGACGTGCGCGACGAGCCACCCCGTCGTCGTCCGGGTGGGGCGCAGGAGATCCCGCGTCCGGCGGCGTGGCGGCCGGGTGGGCCGGCCCCGTGGGGCGCGCAGCCTGCTCCCGTCGCGCTCGAGCGCACGCTCGCCACGGTGCGCACGCGATCGCAGGGCCCGATGCCGCCACCGTTCCCGGGCGCACGCCACTCGGCGGTGCTCGTGGCACTGCACGATGCGCCACACGGCCCCGAGGTGCTCGTCACCCGACGGGCCATGCACCTGCGCAACCATCGCGGTGAGATCAGCTTCCCCGGTGGCCGGGTCGATCCTGGAGAATCGCCGGTCGACACCGCCTTGCGCGAGGCGTGGGAGGAAGTCGCGCTCGATCCGGAGCTGGTCACCGTGCACGGCCAACTCGACCATCTCGTCACCGTGGTGAGCCAGAGCTACATCGTGCCGGTCGTGGCCACGGTGGCCGAACGGCCCGAGCTGCGCATCTCGCCCGACGAGGTCGACCGGGCCCTGTGGGTGGGCCTCGACGAGCTCTCCCACGCCGACACCTATCGGGAGGAGCGGTGGGGCACCCCGCCGACGGATCGACCGATCTACTTCTTCGACCTCGACGACGAGACCATCTGGGGCGCGACGGCGCGGATGCTCCATCAACTGCTCCGGCTCGCCCACGGTGTCGACGAGCCCGTCGAGCAGGGCTGGTGAGCACGGCCCGGCGGACCGTCCGCGCGGCGCCGGTCAGGGCCCGCCGAAGATGCGCACGGCGCGGTAGAAGGTGTCGGCCCAGCCGCGGCACATCGGCGCCTCGAACCACGGCCGGCGCGCGCAGTGCGCCTTCATGTCGGTGAGGAACAGCTCGTCGGCGCGACGGCGCGTCGAGGTGTTCCAGTAGGTGCCACCTGAGCCGTAGCGCGTCTCGAGCAGTCGCAGGTTGCGGTACGCGAAGTCGTGACGCCGGCAGGCGTCGTGGAAATCGAAGGACCGTCCCGTGGTGCCGACGAGCGGCGCCGAGCAGAAGTCCGTCGACCAGTCGAGCCAAGGGTCACCGGCGCGGGCCATGGCCACGAAGCGGTCCATCGGGGTCGAGTAGAGGATGCGCATCACATTGGCGTGGTCCATGCGGGCCGAGCGTGTGCTGTCCGATGAGGCCTGCGCAGTGACAGGCGAGAGGGCGGTCGCAGCGATGGCGACGGCGACGAGCAGGCGGAGGGTGTTCCTCATCGATGCTCCTTGGACGCACGCTCCGGTGATGAGCGCAGAGGCGCGATTCAAGCACCCCTTCGGCCCGGGCACAACGCGCCCCGTAGCTCTCCTCGGCCCGGGGCCGGCCTCGTCAGCCGCGCAGCCGGGTGACGAGGTCGACCATCTCGATCGCGCCGATCGCGGCTTCCTCGCCCTTGTTGCCGGCCTTGGTGCCGGCCCGCTCGATCGCCTGCTCGATGGTGTCGACCGTGAGCACGCCGAACGCCACCGGGACCCCTGTGGCGACCTGCAGCGAGGCGATCGCGCTGGCGCACGGCCCGGCGACGTACTCGAAGTGGGCGGTTGCGCCACGGATGACGGCACCGAGGGTGATGACCGCGTCGTAGCGGCCGCTCTCGGCCATCGCCTTGGCGGCCAGCGGGATCTCGAACGCGCCGGGCACCCAGGCGACGTCGATGTCGGCCTCGGCCACGCCGTGGCGACGCAACCCGCGGGTGGCGCCGGCGAGCAGCGACTCGACGATGAACTCGTTGAACCGGCTGCAGACGATGCCGAACCGCTTGCCGCTCCCGTCGAGGGAGCCTTCGTAGGTGGTCATGCGTGCACCCCTCCTCGGGTGGTGTCTCGGTTGCCGTCCGGGTCGGTGCCCGGGCTCGTCTCGGGGAGATCGATGAGGTGGCCCATCCGGTCGCGCTTGGTGCGCAGGTAGTCGACGTTCTCCGGTGTGGTCGCGACGGGGGTCGGCACCCGCTCCTCGACGGAGAGCCCGTACCCGGCGAGGCCGCCGTACTTCGCCGGGTTGTTGGTGAGCACCCGGAGGCGCTGCACGCCGAGGTCGGCGAGGATCTGCGCGCCGATGCCGTACTCGCGGCTGTCCACCGGCAGGCCGAGCTCGAGGTTCGCGTCGACGGTGTCGAGGCCCTCGTCCTGCAGCGAGTAGGCCCGGATCTTGTGGGCGATGCCGATGCCGCGCCCCTCGTGCCCGCGGAGGTAGACCACCACGCCGCGGTCCTCGGAGGCGATGCGCTCCATCGCCGCGGCGAGCTGGGGGCCGCAGTCGCAGCGGCGCGAGCCGAACACGTCACCCGTCAGGCACTCGCTGTGCACTCGCACCAGCACCGGCTCACCGTCGTCGATCTGGCCACGTACGAACGCGAGGTGCTCGACGCCGTCGAGGGAGCTGCGGAAGGCATGGCACACGAACGTGCCCCATTCGGTCGGCACGGCGGCGCTCGCCACGCGCTCGATGAGCTTCTCGTGCTGACGGCGGTACTCGATGAGCTGGGCGATGCTCGACAGCAGCAGGCCGTGCTCGGCGCAGAACCGGCGCAGCTCGGGCAGCCGCGACATCGTGCCGTCGTCGTTCTGGATCTCGCAGATCACGCCCACCGGCGCGCAGCCGGCGAGCCGGGCCAGGTCGACGGCGGCCTCCGTGTGCCCGGCGCGCTTGAGCACACCACCCTCGCGGGCGCGCAACGGGAAGATGTGACCGGGTCGGGCGAAGGCGGTGAAGGTGCGGCTCGGGTCGGCGAGCGCGCGCAGGGGCGCGGCGCGGTCGGCCGCCGAGATGCCGGTGCTGGTGCCCTCGATGAGGTCGACCGAGTCGGTGAACGCCGTCCGGTGGCTCTCGGTGTTCTGCTCCACCATCAACGGCAGGCGCAACTCCTCGCAGCGTGCAGCAGTGAGTGGTGCGCACACCACGCCACTCGAATGGCGGACGATGAACGCGAGCGCCTCGGGGGTCGCGAACTCGGCAGCCATGATCAGGTCGCCTTCGTTCTCGCGGTCCTCGTCGTCGACCATCACCACCATCTCTCCCCGGGCGATCGCGGCGATCACCTCGGGGATCGAGGCGAAGCCGGGGTCGCTCGAGGCGCCGGGCTCGGAGCCGACCGGTGCGGCGGGGTCGGACATGGTCATGCTGCCTCCAGGGGGACGAGCTCGATCTCGAGGTCGGTGCCGAGCTGGCGCACGGCGGTGATGCGACCGCGCCAGATGTCGGCGATGGTCGGCGCGCCGAGCCCGCTCAACATGGCGCGGCCGTCGTCACCACCCATCAACGCAGGCGCGAGGTGGAACAGGTAGCGGTCGACGAGGCGCTCGCGGTGGAAGCTCGCGGCGACCGCCGCGCCGCCTTCGACGAAGGCCTGCAGCACGCCGCGCCGGCCGAGCTCGTCGACCAGCTCGCCGAGCGGGCCGTGCCACTCGAGGCAGGGCCGTACCCTGGCGTGCTCGGGGGCGCTCCCGAGCACCACGCGCAGCGGGTCAGGGCCGTCGACGTGGCGGACGGTGAGCGACGGATCGTCGGCGCGCACCGTCCCGGCGCCGACGATCACGGCGCCGCTCTCGGCACGATGGCGGTGGACCGCGGTGCGCGCCTGCGGACCGGTGATCCACTGGCTCGTGCCGTCCGCAGCTGCAGTCCGCCCGTCGAGCGTGGCGGCGAGCTTGAGCACGACGAGCGGGCGGCCGGTGCGGCGGTGGTGCAGGTAGGCGGCGAGCTGCTCGGTGACGAGGTCGGCGCACAGCCCGGTCTGCACCTCGATCCCCGCGGCGCGCAGCCGCGCGAGCCCGCTCCCGGCGACCTTCGGGTCCGGGTCGGTGATCGCGCTGATCACCCTGGCCACCCCGGCCTCGACGAGGGCGTCCGCGCACGGTGGGGTGCGACCGTGGTGCGAGCACGGCTCGAGTGTGGTGAGCACCGTGGCGCCGTGCACGTCGGCTCCGGCTGCGGTGGCGGCATCGAGGGCCACCCGCTCGGCATGGCGCGATCCCGGCGCTTCGGTCGCCCCACGGAACACCTGCCCGTCGGTGCACACCACCACGCAGCCGACCCACGGGTTGGGCGGCGCGACGAGGCGTGCCGTGCTGGCGGCGGCGATGGCGTCGTGCATGTGGGAGGTGAGGTCCATGGGTCGGGTCCGGGAAGACCGTGCGGGGCGGGCCGTGGCGACGCACGACGACCGCCCGGCGAGCGCACGGCGCGCGACCGGACCGACGTGACGCCACCCGTGCTCCCATCCGGACTGTGACCGTCGGCCCCGGAGTTCCACCGGATCGGCCCACCGGCACGTGGCCGATGGGTTCGCGGGCTGTGACCGCCGGTCGGGACTTCCACCCGCACCCCGCACGGGGTGGTTGTTCGATTGTGATGACTCGAGGTCGGCTCTCAGGCTAGGCCAGTGATCGCAACAACGCCCAAGCGGCCTCGACGTGGTGCCGTTCGGTGCGCGCCCCGCCCACCGAGACGCGGATGGCGCTGCGGCCGTCGAGCACGGTGCGGGTGAACAGCGCCCGGCCCGAGGCGTTGGCCCGTTCGACGAGGCTGTCCGTGGCGGCATCACCGTCGCGATGGGCGATGCACAGCAGGTTGAGCGGATGTGGCGCGACCACCTCGAAGCGGTCGTCGGCCGCCACCCATGTGGCCAGCTCCTGGGTGAGGGCCACGTGCCGGCGGATCATCGCGACCGCGTCGGCGGCGCCACCGCTGCGGATCGTGAACCAGAGCTTCAACGAACGGAACCGCCGTCCGAGGGGGATCTGCCAGTCGCGGTAGTCGATCGCGGCGCCGCTCTCGGCGGCCGCGGAGCGGAGGTACTCGGGCAGGATGCTGAGCGCGCCGAGCAGCGCGGCCCGATCGGCGGTCCAGAACAGGTCGCAGTCGAACACCACGCCCATCCACTTGTGCGGGTTGGTGCAGTAGCTGTCGGCCAGCTCGAGACCGCGGTTGACCCACCGCAGCTCCGGGTCGAGCGCGGCGATGCCGCTCATCGCTGCGTCGACGTGCAGCCACATGTCGTGGTCCGCGGCGATCGTCGCGATGTCCGGGGTGGGGTCGAAGGCCATCGAGCTGGTGGTGCCGTGCGTGGCGCACACCCAGAACGGCCGCAACCCGGCCGCCCGGTCGGCGGCCACCTGGTCGGCCAGTGCGTCGGCGCGCATCGCGAACCGTTCGTCGTGGGCGATGATGCGCAGCTGCTCGGTGCCGATGCCGGCGATGCGCAGGCCTTTCTCGATGCTCGAGTGCGACTGGGCGGTGGCGTAGGCGACCAGTCGGGTCGTGTCACCGCGGTGGTTGATCGCCCCACCGGTCGCCCGCCAGCGGGCCGCCAGGATCGACGACAGGGTCGCCTCACTGGCCGAGCCCTGGATGACGCCGCCCCCGCTCGGGCTCTGCGAGTGGAAGCGCTCGGGCAAGCCGAGCAGTTCGACCATCCAGTCGAGCATCAGGGTCTCGAGCTCGGTGCACGCCGGGCTGGTGACCCAGCTCATCCCCTGCACGCCGAGCCCCGCCGACACCAGCTCGCCCAGGATCGAGGCGTACGACGAGTTGCCCGGGAAGTAGGCGAAGAAGTTCGGGTGCTGCCAGTGGGTGAGGCCGGGCACGATCACCCGGTCGAGGTCGGCCACGATCTGCTCGAAGGGCTCGGGCGCAGCGGGAGGATGGGCGGGGAGTTGGGCGCGGACCTCACCGGGCTTCACCGCCGACGAGACGGGGTGCTGCTCGATGTGCTCGAGGTAGTCACTGATCCAGTCGACGAGGGCGTGGCCCGTCGTGCGGAACTCCTCCGGGGTCATCCGTGCTCGCCTCCCTGGTCGACGTGTGCGCTGTGCCCCGATGCTTGCACCTGCTCCGGCTCCGCCGCGCATCGGTGCACGGCTCTAGCGTGCACGCATGGCCGATCCCGACCCGTCCGCTACGCACATCGACCCGGCCCGCTTCACCGTGCACCGGGCAACGGTGCGCGGCGTCGAGCTGGCGTTCGTGCGCGAGGGCGTGGGCGGAGTGCCGTTGGTGTGCGTGCACGGCTGGCCGGAGAGCAAGCGGATCTTCTGGAAGGTGATCGAACCGCTCGCCGACGCCGGGTTCGAGGTGATCGTGCCCGACCTGCGTGGCTTCGGCGACAGCTCCGTGTCGCCCGACGGGCTCCACGATGTCGCCAGCCACGCCCGCGACCTGCACGAGCTCGTCCACGACGTGCTCGGTCATGCTCGCGTGGTGCTGCTCGGTGGCGACCTCGGCGGCCCGGTCATCCAGGACCTCGCCCTACGCCATCCCGACTGGGTCGACCGGATGGTGCTGTTCAACTCGCCGCTGCCCTACCTCAAGGACCGGATGGCCGGCATCGACGGCACCCGTCCCGCGCGCGAGGCGAGCGACTACTTCCTGCGCCAGGGCCTCGATGCCGACGGCCTCGCCGCCGAGCTGGCCACACCGGACATGCGTCGGCGCTACATCGCGACCTTCTACACGAGCCGCTTCTGGGCTCACCCCGGCGCCTTCACCGGGCCCGGTGAGGTGGAGTTCCACACCGAGCCGTTCGCCGACGCGGCCCGGCTGCGGGCCAGCTTCGGCGGCTACGAGAGCACCTTCCACGAGTCCGCCCGCTCGGAGCCGTCGCTCCTCGGCCCGAACGCGCACACGCCGACGCTGGTGCTGCACGGCACGAGCGACCACGTCATCTACCCGGCGTTCGACCGCATGGCCGCCGAGGTGTTCGCCCGCCACGTCGGCCCGTTCCTGCTGCGCGACTGTGGGCACTTCGTGCCGTGGGAGGCGCCTCACGCACTGGTGAGTGGCACCGTCGCGTTCTGCAGCGACCTCGTGGCCCGCCGCCGCTGACCCGGCTCAGCCGGGCTGCTGGCCCGGCGACTCGTTCGGCGTAGCCGCGAGCCGTGATGCTGCCGCCCGGGCGTTGCGTCGGGCGCCGCGCACCACGCGCCACCCGATGAAGGCCAGCCCGGCGACGAGCACGGCGAGCACCGACCACTGGGCGAACCCGCCGCGGGCCTCGCTGCCGCAGTTGGGCGGGGGAAGGGCGCTCAGGCAGTCGCCGAGGCTCGCCTCCTCGGGCAGGAACGGGTTGGTCGTGTCGGTCGGCGGCACGGTCGTCGTCACCGCGTGCGGCGCGAGCACGGATGCGGAGGCTGTCGCGAGCGCCGGCCCGGCGAGGGTGATGGCGGCGGCCGCGAGGATGGCGACGACGCGGGCAGCGGTGCGGAAGATGACGGTACGACGGCGCTGCGCCTCGTGAGGCGTGTCGTGGGTCGCAGCGGCAGCAGGTCGGCAGGGGCGCAGTCGCACGGGCCCATCGTGCCAGCGATGCGATGCGGTTCCACCACGGGGCCGGACCTACCATCGGGCCCGTGCCCGAGCCCGTCGCTCCCCACCAGGCCGTCCTCGTCGTCGACTTCGGCGCCCAGTACGCGCAGCTGATCGCCCGCCGGGTGCGCGAGCTGCAGGTCTACTCCGAGATCGTGCCCCACCGGATCACGGCTGCCGAGGTGGCCGCCCGTCGACCGGCGGCGATCATCCTGTCCGGCGGCCCGAAGAGCGTCCACGTCGAGGGCGCTCCCAGCCTCGATCCGGCCATCTACGACCTCGGCATCCCCATCCTCGGCATCTGCTACGGCGTGCAGCTGATCGCCCAGCAGCTCGGTGGCGAGGTGGGTCGCGGCCTGCGCGGCGAGTACGGGCGTGCCGAGCTCACCGTCACCGACGCGTCATCGCAGCTGCTCGGCGGCCTGCCTGCCGAGCATCAGGTGTGGATGAGCCACTTCGACGCCGTGGTGCGTGCGCCCGAGGGCTTCGTCGCCACGGCGCGCACGCCCGACGCCCCGGTCGCCGCGCTCGAGCACCCCGACCGGCGGATCTGGGGGGTGCAGTTCCATCCCGAGGTCGTCCACTCGCCGCACGGCATGGAGGTGCTGCGTCGGTTCCTGCACGACCTCGCTCGGTGCGCGCCCGACTGGACGATGGGCTCGATCATCGACGAGCAGGTGGCCGCCGTGCGCGCCCAGGTCGGCACGGGTCGGGTGATCTGCGCCTTGAGCGGAGGCGTCGACTCGGCGGTGGCCGCTGCGCTCGTGCACCGCGCCGTCGGCTCGCAGCTGGTGTGCATCTACGTCGACACGGGCCTCATGCGCCTGAACGAGAGCGCCCAGGTGGTCGAGACCTTCCGGCGCAACATGGGGATCGAGCTCATCCACGTCGACGCCGGATCCCGCTACTTCGAGCGCCTGGCCGGGGTGACCGACCCGGAGCAGAAGCGCAAGGTCATCGGCGAGCTGTTCATCCGCATCTTCGAAGAGCACACCGGCGGGTTGTCCGACGCCGAGTACCTGGTGCAGGGCACGCTCTACCCAGACGTCATCGAGAGTGGCGGCAGTGACGGCACGGCGTCGGTGATCAAGAGCCATCACAACGTGGGTGGACTGCCCGAGGACATGACGCTGAAGCTCGTCGAGCCGCTCAGGACGCTGTTCAAGGACGAGGTGCGCCGGGTCGGCCGGGAGCTCGGCCTGCCCGACGAGATCGTGCTGCGCCAGCCGTTCCCCGGTCCGGGGCTCGGTGTGCGGATCATCGGTGAGGTCACCCCGGAGCGGGTCGCCGTGCTGCAGCGCGCCGATGCCATCGTGCGCGAGGAGATCGCCCGCGCCGGCCTCGAGCGTGAGCTCTGGCAGGCCTTCGCCGTGCTCGCCGACATCCGCTCGGTCGGGGTGATGGGAGATGAGCGGACCTACGAGAACCCGATCATCATCCGGGCCGTGACGAGTGACGACGCGATGACCGCCGACTGGGCGCGGCTGCCCTACGACCTGCTCGAGACGATGTCGAACCGGATC
>DAINND010000073.1:0-11455 GCA_036736065.1 Ilumatobacteraceae bacterium | reverse complement strand
CGCCCCGAGCGCGATCGTCGAAGCGCTGCTCGCCGGCCCGAGCGAGGAGGAGTTCGGCAACGGCTTCCGCAGCCTGCTTCCGCCGGCGCTGCGCGCCAACGATGTCGCCCTGCGCGCCGGAGGCCTGCTCGCGATCGACCTCTCCGCCCAGATCCTCGATGTCGAAGGGGACGATCTGCCGCTGGCCCTGGCCCAGATCGTGCAGAGCCTCACGGCTGTCCGCGGCATCACCGGCGTCCTCGTCACGGTCGAGGGCCGAGCGACACCGTGGCCCGTGCCCAGCGGGGAGCTGGTCGATGGCGCACTCACTGCGTACGACTTCCCCGGGCTGATCGACAGCGCACAGCCGGCCTACCCGTCGACGCCCTCGCCCTAGCCGACCAGGCGCTGCACCGCTTCCTCGGGATCCGGCGCCCGCGATCGGGCATGGCCACGACGAGACGTGGTAGGAACGAGCCATGGCATGGGATGCGAACCGACCCGTACCGTGGAGGCGCCTCGTACGCGAGTGGCTGGTCTACGTCGCGATCATGACGGTGATCCTGCTGATCATCTACCGCGACCGGCTGAGCCCGTCACTGTTCGCCGGCCTGCTCGTGTCCGGCCCGATCTACCTGGTGATCGGCGGCATCCTCGCCAAGTTCGGCTACCAGCGACCCACGCTGCGTCGGGCCTCACCCGGCACCCCGACACAGTCGACGAGCTCCGGCGCGTCCAGCGCGACGCGCGCGAAGCCGGCGCCGACCAAGCGCACCGGCGGCGGCTCCTCGCGGCCGCCCGGCGGGGCGCGGCGCTGACGCGGACGACGAGCAACTGGTACTGGCCAACTACGCTCGCCAGGGATGAGCGTCAGCAACACCTGTGTCATCGCCCTCGACGCCGGCACCACCGGCGTGCGGAGCCGGGCCGTGTTCACCGACGACACCGTGGTGGCGTGCTACCGCGAGTTCACCCAGCACTACCCGCAGCCCGGATGGGTCGAGCACGACGCCGATGAGATCTGGGAACGCATGGCCGAGACGCTTCGCCAGGTCGTGGCCGACGTGGACGCCCTCGGCGCTCGGGTCGCTGCGATCGGCATCACCAACCAGCGCGAGACGGTGGTCGCATGGAACCGCACGACGGGGCGGCCGTACGGGACCGCCATCGTCTGGCAGGACCGTCGCACCGCCGCGCGGTGCGACGCGCTCGCCCGCACCGACGCCCTGGAGTTGGTGCGCGAACGGTCCGGGCTCGTGCTCGACCCCTACTTCACCGCGTCGAAGGTCGAATGGATGCTCACCAACCGGGACATCCCGATCGACGACGAGCTGGCCATCGGCACCATCGACTCCTGGTTGCTCTGGAAGCTCACCGACGGAGCCGTCTTCGCCACGGACCCCTCCAATGCGAGCCGGACCATGCTGTTCGACATCGTCGAGCGCGCATGGTCGGCCGATCTCTGCCAGCTGTTCTGCGTCCCCATGTCGTCCCTGCCCGAGGTGCGGCCGTCGAGCGGGCGATTCGGCACGACCTCCGGCGTCGACGCGGTGCCCGACGGCATCCCGATCTCCGGTGTCGCCGGCGACCAGCAGGCGGCGTTGTTCGGGCAGGCCTGCTTCGAGCCCGGGATGGCCAAGAACACCTATGGCACAGGCAGCTTCGTGCTGATGAACGTCGGTGCCACCTGCCCTCCGCCGACCGAGGGCATGCTCACCACGATCGCCTGGACCCTGGCCGACGGCACCGTCGCCTACGCCCTCGAGGGAGCCATCTTCGTCACCGGCGCAGCCATCCAGTGGCTGCGCGACGGGTTGGGGATCATCCGCAGCGCCGACGAGGTCGGGCCGCTCGCCGCCAGCGTCCCGGACACCGGTGGGGTCTACCTGGTCCCGGCGTTCACCGGCCTCGGATGCCCGTGGTGGGACCCGTATGCGCGCGGGAGCATCCTCGGCATCACCCGAGGCACCACCCGTGCGCACGTCGCCAGGGCGACCGTCGAGGCCATGGCCTACCAGACGCGCGACGCTGTCGCAGCCATGACGTCGGCGTCCGGCACCGAGTTGCGCGAGTTGCGCGTCGACGGCGGGGCGTCGGTGATGGACCTGCTGCTCTCCTTCCAAGCCGAGCAGCTCGGTGTCACCGTCCGCCGCCCCGCCGACCAGGAGACGACCGCCCTCGGGGCGGCCTTCCTCGCCGGGCTGGCCGAGGGAGTCTGGCCCTCACTCGACGCGATCGCCCGACGGTGGGCACTCGACGCCGAGTTCGTGCCGCGCGGTGGGGACGCCGCCATGATCGCCGACGTGCTGCACGCCCAATGGCGGCGCGCCGTCGACCGCTCGCGCGACTGGGTCGATCACGAGCGGCCCTCAGCCGACGGGTGACGGCACTGCGAGCGCCGCAGCGATGCGGCCCACGAGCTGAAGCTGTGTGCGCTCCCTGGAGTGGAACGGCGCGCCACGGCGACCGATGACCACCGTCGACGCGCCTCCGACAGCGGCCCAGGCCAGATCGCTCGGCGCCGTCGCTTCGAGGACCGCCGGGTCGAGGTGACGGCTTCCGGCGAGGAACGCCATCAGCCAGGTGGGGTCCGGGTGCGGGCCGAGGGAATGGACCAGTGCCGAGGAGTGGTCGTCGACCACTGCGACCCACTCCGCCCCGAAGGCCGCGAGCAGCTCCGCGCACAGCAGCCCGTCGCGATGCCCAGACCGAGCCTCGGCTACGCGAGCCGCGACTCCGAGCGCCACCGTCCCGGCGTCCGGAGGTTCATCGGCGACGACCCTGACGTCCTCCACAGCGACGCCCTGCAGTTGGCCGAGCTCCACGACGAGCGTGTCGACGAGGTCGGCCGCCGGGAGCGCGACCGTGAGCTCGTCGCCGGCGCGACCGCCGCCACGCTCGAGGATGTCGATGCCGAGGCCGTCCCCGCCGACCTCACCGATGCGCGTCGCCAGGCGCCCGAGCGTTCCCGGGAGGTCCGGCAGCCACAGGCGCACGATGCACACGACTGCCTCCGCAGGGGTCTCGTTCGGCGCCCGCTCCATGGACGCACCGTACCGGTGGCGCCGGCGGAGCGGGTGTCGGGTGTGTGACGGCTGTGTGAACCGTGACCCGAAGCTGCGATCATGGAGACATGCCCGAACGCTTGCCCGAAGGTTGCATCCACGTCGTCATCGAGATCCCGCGCGGGAGCAGGAACAAGTACGAGATCGACCACGAGACCGGTCGTGTGTTCCTCGATCGGCGGCTCTTCACCGCCACCACCTACCCTGCCGACTACGGGTTCATCCCCGACACCCTGGGCGGGGACGGTGACCCCCTCGACGCGCTGGTGCTGCTCGAGGACCCCGTGTTCCCGGGCGTGTGGGTGCACGCCCGACCTGTCGGAGTGCTCTACATGCACGACGAGGCCGGCGAGGACGCCAAGATCATCTGCGTTCCGCCGCGCGAGCCGCGATGGGCCGACGTGTGGGACCTGTCCGACCTGACGCCGCAGCTGGTCGAGGAGATCCAGCACTTCTTCGAGGTCTACAAGGCACTGGAGCCCGGCAAGACCGCATCGACAGCGGGCCTCGCCGGCCGTGAGGAAGCGTGGCGCGAGATCGACGAGGCGCGGGCGAACTACCGCCCGCACTGAGCCTCAGCGCTCGGCGCGGGCCTTCAGCTCGCGGACGGTGTTGAGGATCCGCACCTCGGCGCGCCGCTTGACGAACCCGGGCAGCGGCACGACGAGCTCGATGGTGAGGTCGTAACGCACCTCGGTGCCGCCGTCGCCGAGCGGCACGAAGTGGTAGGCGCCGTCGATCCGGCTCATGATGTCGCCGCGGACCATCTCCCAGCGCAGCACCGAAGGCGCCTGCGCGTAGTCATAGGCCAGCGTGTAGTGCGTGCTGCGTCCGAGGGCCGATGCACGGAACTCGACCTCGACGGGACGACCCTGGCCGTCGCGCTCGCGCACCATGACCTCCTTCACGTCGCGCGCCCACTCCGGGTAGCGCTCGAGGTCGGTCGCGATCGCCCACACCGTCTCCGGCGAGGCAGCGATGGTCGTGGTCTGCGAGGCCTGCTCTGCCATGGCTCGTCTTTCTAGTCGATCCGCCGCCGCGAAGGTTGGACGGGCTTGTCCAGGCGCGGCGGAAAGCGCCCATGGCGCACCGCCCAGATGCCGTTGAGGCCGCTGCCGAACATCGGCACCAAGATGCCGAACGCCAAGGAGTTGACCTCGCTGCCGCGCAGGCCGATGGCGCCGACGATCGCCCCGGCGAGCCCGACGACGGTCTGGACGACCAGGGCAAGGGTCATCGACCGCTTCACCGGTGAGGGGGCTGTCGTGCCGGTGAGGAGGAAGAGGTTGGCAACGCCGATCTCGTCGATACGCGAGCGCTCGAGCGCCCGCACATAGGCGGCCAGGCCGGTGAACGCGCCGATGGCGAACAGCACCATCGACACCACCGCCATCGTGACCTGCGCCGGCCGCTCGTCGCGCCAGACCAGCGCCAATGCGGTGACTGCCACGAACGCGCCGGTGCCGACGAGGTCGGTCCGTACGGTCGTCGAGCCGTGGTCCGCAGGGGTGTTCATCCGGCCCTCATCATGGCAGCGCACCGAGCGAGCGGCCCAACCGCTCGGCCAGCACGTCATAGGAGAAGTCGCGCACTGCGCGCGCACGTCCGGCCCGACCCATCGCCCGAGCCCTGGCGGGGTCGTCGAGCAGCGCGGTGTAGGCCGCGACGACGTCGTCGACGTTGTCGGGGCGATCGACGACGATGCCGGTCTCACCGTCGGCGACCGCCTCGGCCGCCCCACCGCTGTTGCCGGCGACCTGCGGCACCCCGCAGGCCGCAGCCTCGACGAACACGATGCCGAACCCTTCCTGCTCGAGGCCACCCCAGCGGTTGCGGCACAGCATCGAGTAGACATCGGCGCAGCCGTACAGGCGCGGCAGATCATCGTTCGAGACCCGGCCGAGGAAGCGCACGGGCGCCGCGAGATCGCTCGCGAGCCGGCGGAGGCGCTGCTCGTCCCGACCGCCTCCCGAGATCGCGAGCACCAGGTCGGGACGGCGGCGGGCAAGGGCTGCCACGGCCCGTATCGCGACGTCGAACCCCTTGCGCGGCACCAGCCGGCTGATCGCCACGATCACCTCGGCATCGGCAGGGAGGCCGAAGTGGGCCCGAGCGTCGACCCGCTCGGCGTCCGTGAGCGGACGGAAGCGGTCGACGTCGACCCCCGGCGGAACCACGGTGATCGGCAACGAGCGGCCTGCTGCGTGCTCGGCCTCCGCGGCCGGGTACCCGCCGGCCGCCACCACGTGGCGCGCCCGGCGCAACACGTGGCCGAGGGTCTGCTTCGAGACCGGGAGGCGTCCGGGGACCGTCACCTCGGCGCCGTGCAGGACGACGTCGTAGGGCAGCTGGAGGGAGGGGCCGACAAGACCGAGCGGGAGCGCCGGGTCGAGCACCACCAGGTCGGCACCGACCCGCCGGGCCATGTCGTCGATGCGGCGCACCATCCAGGGGTGCGGGAGCAGAACCGGCTCACGCGTCCGTTCGATGTGGAACGGCTGTTCGCGGTCGAACGCTGCAGCGCCGTCGTACGGGCTGGTCAACACGGCGAAGGAATCGGGAGGCAGGCGCCGCCACCACTCCCACAGCAGCGACTGGATCCCTCCGATCTTCGGCGGGAAGTCATTGGTGACGAGCAGGTGCTTCACAATGGCGCGCTCACTTCGAACTCCACATCCGGGTGGGGGTCGGCGGCCGGGACCAAGTGCTCGAGGCCGAGCCGACGTGCGGTCCACACGGCGTGGGCTCGCAGCACCGGATCATCGATGGCAAGGTAGCGCGCCAGGACGGCAACCACCCTGGCAGTCGGCGCCGAACCGGAGTTGCCGAGCACCACCAGCGCGTTGCGGCGCGCCCAGCGCGGGTCGCGGTCGTGGAGATACCAGCTCCCCCAGGTGGCCAACACCATCTCGTCGTCGGCCTCGAGCAGGCCGAGCACGTCGACACGCTCCCTCGGGCTCAGCACCTGGTCGCCGGACAACTGGTGCCGGACGCCGAGCCGCACCGTCGGCGGGCAGACCTCCTGGCAGTCGTCACAACCGTAGATCCGGTCGTCGATCAGACGGCGCCACTGACGGTCGATGATCCCGGGCTTCTGCAGGATCCAGGCGAGACAGCGCGACGCGTCGACGACGCCTGCATCGATGATCGCACCGGTCGGGCACCCGTCGAGGCAGCGACGACAGGAGCCACAGCCATCGGCGACGGGCGCCGAGGCGATCGGCAGCGGGGCGGTCGTGACCACACTGCCGAGCACGAACCAACTGCCGGCCCCCTCGAGGAGCAGGTTGGCGTTCTTGCCGAACCAGCCGAGGCCGGCGAGATAGGCGACCTCGCGGTCGACCATCGAGTTGTCGTCGGCGAAGGCGACCGCCTTCCATCCGTCGCGGCGCAGCCGATGGGCGACCGCCCAGAGGCCGGCGCGCAGCGGCCCGTAGTGGTCCGCCTGCGCGTAGCGGGCGACCCTTGCGGGCACACCGTCGACGGGCACGTCCTCGGCGGGCCGATCGGCTGCGAGGTACGGGCGCGCGCCGACGAGCACCGCCCGGGCACCGCGCACGGCGCGCTGCGGATCGGTCGAGCGCTCGGGGTTCTTGTAGGTGAACTGCATGCCGTCGTGCAGGCCGAGCGAACGGCGACGCAGGATCTCGGCCCGGGCCCGGGTCAGCACGCCGGCCGGGGCGACGCCGATGCGTGAGATGCCGAACGGTGCGGCGATCGATGCGAGCTCGGCGACGTAGTCACCGCCGAGCTGATCGGGAGGTTGCTCAGATCGCCTCACGATGTCGCAGCGTAGGCACCAACCCGGCCGAGGCGAGCAGCCGCACCGCCCGCAGCTCGTCGAGGTCGAGCACGACCGCCTCGCACTCTCGGGTGCGCGTCGACCCGGCCGAGAGTGCTTCGTCCGCGCTGTCGGCGCCGCACAGATGGGTGACGAGGCAGTCGTCGCAGGCCGAGGTGGCCCGCATCACGCAGGTGTCGCACGAGATGGAGATGCGCAGGGTGGTGTCGCTCATGCCGGCCACCATGACATCGGGGTGTGACATAGTGCCTGCGCGCTCAGCGCCCGGGCACGATGTGGCCGGTCAACTCGAGCCACTGCCGGCTGCCCAGCGTGTTCGCGCCGCTCGCACGGACATCGTCGAGCACGGCCCGGTCATCGGTCACCACCACGACGGGGACGTGGTCCGGGATGGACGCCACCGCGGCGCGCAGCGCGTCGTCGGCCGATGTGCCAGCGGCGCTGAAGCTCACCCTCACCACACGTCGAGCGGCGGGCACCGCCCCCACGTCGGCACCGTCGAACACGATCCGGATGTCCGTCCCCCACCGCCGCGCGAGGTCCTCGGCCGAGACGATGCAGCGGTCGCGCTGCTGCGCGAGATCGAGCGACGGCCAGCCGAGCTTGGCGACGTTGTACCCGTCGACGAAGACCACGACCCCAGGGAGCCGCACGAGATGCTCAGCGGCCTCCCGCGAGCTCCCGTACACACCGCCCGGGAGCCCGGCAGGTCGCCGCGCCGCTCGGGCGCGCCGAGGTGACGGTGGCACGGGAGGCGCTGCCGGCCGCGACTCGACCGGCTCGAGGCCGGCCACGTCGTCAGCCAGGCGCCGCAGGGCGACGGCGAGCTCATCGGCTCGACCCGCCTGCTCGGTGATCGAGCCGGCCAACCATGCCGCTCCGGCGAGCGCCCGACGGACCTCGGCCTCCGCTGCGTCCGAACCACCGGACACTCGCTCGGCCAGCACCTCGTCGCGGACCTGCACGGCCTCGGCGAGCAGTTGGCGGACCTCGGCCACCTCCGCACGGGCTCGCTCGGTGCGCTCGGTCGCAGCGCGCAGTCGGTCCCCGGTGTGGCGCAGCTCGGCCTGCAGGCGCGTCACCTCGAGCCGGAGCTGCTCGAGCTCGTCGTGCCGCGCCTTCCCGCCAGGCTCGGCCCGGGCAGTCGCCGACGCGTGCTGCCCGAGGGCGTCCTGGCGCAGCCGGGCCACCTCGGCGAGGGCGCTGGCCGCAGCCTGCTCTGCAGCCACCCTCCGCCGTTCGGCCCGGCGCAGTTGCGCTGCGAGCGAGGGGTCGTCCTCCGCTCCGACGGCCTCGGCGAGCTCGACGAGCCGTTCGCGCCAGCCGTCCGGTCGCCGCAGCCAGAGCAGACCGGCCTCTCCCACGAGATCAGCAGTCACGGCCGAACCGACGCGCGCACGGAACCCGGCATCGGCTTCGAGCGCCGCGCGCGCGTCGGCCAGCGCCTTCGGCGGCAGCCTCTGGAGCTTGAACAACGGGCGCAGCTGCGTGGGGTACGCAAGGGGTGGACGGAGCTTGGCGCCGGCGGCGGCGATCCCGATCGCGATCTCGAGCGCGTCGGCGATCAGCTGGTCCGGGACGACCGGTGCAGGCTCGTGCTCGGGTGACGTCATCGACCCGCGACGCCCGTCACCGGTAGGGCACCTCGAGGCGCGCCCCGCTGTGGTCGATGCGCAGCACCCGAGCCTCACCATCGGCCGGCAGGGCCGCGGCGATCCGCTCCCCGTCGTGCAGCGAGCACATCGCGGCCACCGTCGGGCCGCTCCCCGACAGCCACGAGCACCATGCGCCGGCCTCGAGCGCAGCGTCGATCGCCGCCCTGCTGGGACGGGCGAGCTCGAGGCGACGGTCCTGGTGCAGACGATCGGCGGTGGCGTCGCGAAGTGCGGCGACCTCGCCCGCGGCCAGCGCGGCGAGCAACAGCGACACCCGACCGATGTTGAAGACCACATCGGCCAGCGGGACCTCGGTCGGCAGCGCTCGACGTGACTCGTCGGTCTTGGTCACGAACGACGGGATCCACACCACGATCGCCGGGTCGATCGCCAATGGCACCTGCACCACCCGACCCGCGGCGGTGGCCACGATCCCGCCGCACAGGGAGGCGGCCACGTTGTCGGCATGCCCTTCGAGCTCGGTGGTCAGGGCGAGCACCTCGTCGCGCCGATCGACGACCTGGTCGACATCGTCGTTCGTCTGCAGGGCGAGTGCGAGCAAGGCGCCGCCGACCCGTACGGCGCCGCTGAACCCGAGGCCTCGCCCGACCGGCAGCGACGAGCGCTCCCACAGGGCGCCCGTGCCACCTGCGCGGTGGAACGCCACGCTGCCGGGATGCTCGGGGGAGATCGCCACGGCGCCGTCGGGCGGCGCCCCGTCGAGCACGCCCATCTCCACCTCGAGCGAGACGGCCATGCCGAGGGCGTCGAAACCGGGGCCGAGGTTGGCCGACGAGCCGGGGACCCGCACGATCACGATGCGTCCCCGTCGGTGTCGACGAGCTCGGCTCGTGCCGCCTGCGACTCGGCGATGAGCCGATCGAGCGCAGCCGCCGCGGCTCCGGAATCGATCGTGGCTGCGGCCAACTCGAGGCCGTCGGGCAGTGTCGCGACCCGATCGGCCACCACGAAGGCAGCGGCTGCGTTGAGCAGGACGATGTTGCGGTGCGCGCCGTGCTCGCCGGCCATCACACGTCGCACGGCCTCGGCGTTCTCGGCCGGCTCTCCGCCGACGAGCTCGTCCGGGATGGCCGGCGCGAGGCCGAGCGACATCGGGTCGATCGTCATCGTGCGCACCTGGCCGTCGTGCAGGCTGAGCACCGACGACGGTCCCGTCGTGCTCAGCTCGTCGAGGCCGTTGCCGTGGACGACCCAGGCCGTGCTCGCGCCGTGGATGCGCAGTGCGGCCAGCATCCGCTCGGCGACGGCGGGGTTGGCCACGCCGATGAGCTGCCTGCGGACCCGCGCCGGGTTGGCCATCGGGCCGAGCAGGTTGAACACCGTCGGGATGCCGATCTCGCGTCGGCTGGGCGCAGCGAAACGGAACGCAGGGTGATAGCTCGGCGCGAGGCAGAACCCGATGCCGGCCCGCTCGACGCAGCGCAGCACACCCTCGGGCGGCAGGTCGATGGCCACACCGAGGGCCTCGAGCACGTCGGCCGTGCCGCACTTCGACGACGACGCCCTGGCACCGTGCTTGCACACCGGCACGCCGGCGCCGGCGGCGACGATCGCCGACATGGTGCTCACATTGATCGAGTGGCTGCGGTCGCCTCCGGTTCCGACGATGTCGACCGCTGCGTCGCGCAGCGCCTCCGGCAAGTCGACCACCGTCGCTGCGGCGAGCACGGCGTCGAGCAGGCCGGAGAGCTCCTCGGGGGTCTCCCCCTTGGCCCGGAGGGCGACGATGAACCCGATCAGCTGGGCCGGTGTCGCGTCGCCGGCGAGGATGGTCGCCATCGCATCGCGCGCCTCAGCGGCCTGGAGATCGTGCCGGTCGAGCAGACGGGTGAGCAGGGCCGGCCAGCCGCCGTGTTGTTCGAGGAGTGAGCTCATCGGTGTCCGAGACTAGGCCGCGCCCGCCCGCGGCCCACCGGTCAGGCGGTCCGCCGACGCTGCCGGATGATCCGCCGCCGCTCCCGCTCGGTGGCCCCGCCCCAGACGCCCTGCTTCTCCCGCCTCGCCAACGCATGCTCGAGGCAGGCGACCCTCACGCGGCAGTCCGCGCAGACCGACTTCGCCTCGAGGGCGTCGTCATCGTCGTCGGGATAGAAGATGCTCGGTTCGAGCCCCCGGCACGCCCCCAATTGGCGCCAGGCGATCTCTGTGGCTGACACGACAGTCGTCCCCCAGATGCTGTGTGGGCCCGGCCACCCGACCGGGCTGGGCGCGAATCTAGAGTCCTTCGGAGCCGATTTCCAGGGCCATTTTCCGCGGTCCCGCCCGCCTGGCCTGACGGAAGGCACGTACCGCGCGACGTATCGGTCGGGATGCCGTACGCCCTGGCCCACAGTTAGACAGGGTGTAACGGGCTCTCCCCCGTCTGCTCGGCGATCACCGTGTTCGCGAGATGGCAGTCGCCGGCGACGGCGTCACCACCGGCGCGACGGATCTCGTCTCCGAGCCGCACCGCCACCGCCTGGGCGAGCTCGGAGTGCTCGGCCCGGGCACCCCATCCCCCCTCCATGCCGCTGCACTGCTGCACCACGCGCACCCGTGAACCGGTGAGCCGGATCAGGTCGCGGCTGCGCCGCCCGATCTGCAGGGCGCGGAGGTGGCAGGGCACGTGGTAGGTGACCGTCACGGGAACCCCCGCTGCGAAGTCGGTGTCGAGCGTGGTGGTCTCACCGCGATGCACCTTCATCAGGTACTCGGCGGCGTCGTAGGTCCGCTCGGCGACGAGCGCTGCATCCGGACCGGGCAGGTGGTCGAGGTAGTCGCGCTTGAGGACATAGCTGCACGCCGGTTGCGGCACGACCACGTCCTTGCCCTGCTTGACGACCTTGACCAGCGCCGCCAGGTTCTTCGAGGCCACCTGGCGGAATGAGTCGACATCGCCATTGTGCAGCCACGGCGCGCCGCAGCAGCCCACCCCGTCGGCGAGCGAGCACTCG
>DAINND010000072.1:4512-11456 GCA_036736065.1 Ilumatobacteraceae bacterium | reverse complement strand
CCGCGGCCGCTCACCCCTCCTACCCCCCCGCCCCTGCCGCCCTTTGCGGGCCGGTCACCGAGCACCTGCCGCCGGACCATCGCGGCGCCGATGAGGATCGTGAGCCCGGCCGCGCCCCATGCCGCCAGGCGCATCCGACGGGTGACGATGAGACCTGCGGCGAGCGGCAGTGTGTAGAGCGCCCAGGGGGGCTGGATGAGCAGCCCTGCAGCCAGCACGAGCACCCCCGCCGCAGCCGAGCATCGGGGCAGCGAGTCGCGAGACCCCAGTGCGGCCCACCGCGGTGGATCGTCCTGCTCGACGTCGTCGGTTCGCCGACGCCGGTCACCGACGAGCACGATCAGGCAGACGAGCACGGCGAGCGCGGTGGCGACCAACGCCAGATCGACCGCTCGCTGCGGAGGCCAGCGGAGGGCGATGGTCCGCTGCTCGTCGGAGGGCTCCAGCCACCAGCCGTTGAACCCGCCGTTGATCTGGACGGCGGGTCCGAGGTCGGCTGAGCCGAGGGTGGCCGTCCACGCCCGGTTGTAGCCCTCCCCAGCGATCAGCCAACATCCGCTCGGGCACGGGTCGACGACCAAGGAACGACTCGATCTCCCGCGCGTGACATCGACACGTGCGGGCGGCACGTCGGGCTGCCCCCAGTCGAACAGCGAGCGCAGCACCACGGTGTCGACGTCGAGCGCGCCGGTGCCGGCACCTGTGGACACGACGTGGGTGCCAGGACCGAGGACGGTGGCCGCTGCGGCGCAGGGGCGCAGGGTCACCGCCTCGCCGTCGAGCAGGCGATCGAGGTCGCCGTCGTGGAGCTCCAGAGGCAGCGGCTCGCCGTCGATCGCCAGCAGATCCTCTCGGCAGCCGACAGGCCGCCGGATCGTCTCCGGATCGGCCAGCGGGAGCCCGTCGATCTCGATGATCGCCGTGGGAAGGATCGTCGACTCCCCGTACCTCCGGTCGATCGTGCGGCGCGGCTCGATCGCCGCGATCGTCAACGTGAGGTGGTCGTCGGTGACGATCGGGCGGGGGAGCTCGACGGTGACGCTGGCAGACTCGCCGGGCGGGGCGACGTCCACCTCGACCTCGCCGTTGCCGCTGCCGACTCGGAGCGCAGTGATCCGGGAGTGCTGCTCGCCGAGGGGTTGGGACAGGGTGAAGCGCTCCACGCGGGTGCCCGGTTCCACGGCGACGCGGACGGAGGCTCCGGTGCTGTCCCCGAACGGTGTGGTCCACGCCGTCGCGGCGTCGCCGTCGACAGCCGCAGCGCCCGCTGCGGTGACGACGCCAGGCAGCCGGTGCGACGCCACGGCGGACGGGGCCTTGCCGACGAGCTCGGCGATCGCCTCGTCCGACGCCCGCCCATCGAGGCGCACGGTGGCCTCGACCTCGAAGCTGCGTTCGATCGGCAGCTCGAAGCTGCGTGCGAGGATGGGCTCGGGGTCGCTGCGCCAACGATCGGTCGGTCGGGTGCGCTCGCGACGCATCACGATGGCCAGGCGGGTGTCGTCGTCGATCTCGGCGAGAAGATCGGACGGGAGGCGGACGATCTCGTCGGCCCGGACGCCGATCTCGGCGAAGCCGACGCCGGACGGTCCCGGATCGGTGCTCGAGGGGTTGGCGGTGATGTCGACGATGGTGACGGTGACCGGCTGGCCGGGTTGGCGCAGCGCGACCACCTGCCCGTCGCCGGTCCGCGAGGCGGCACCGAGCTGCACCTCCCACTCCTCGCCCGGCTGGGCGAGGCGGATCGCTGAGATGTGGTGCGAGACGCCCGGCTCCTGCGACTGGAGCAGCACGAGCACCTCCGGCGCCGGAGCCAGCTGGATCGACTCGCCGATCGGGTTGCCACGAACCCCGACGAGCCAGGCGGTCGAAGGGTCGCCGTCGAGCGCCATCGCAGGACGATGCTCGGGCAGGTAGGCGAACGGCTCACCGTACGCGGTGGCCTGCACACGGAGATCACCCGTCTCGGTGTGGAGCGCGGCAACGGTCTGGTGGGTCGGATCGGTCGTTGCGAAGACCTCGAGACGCTGGTCGGCGGTGTCGTCGCGGAGCAGATCGCTTCCCGGTCCTCCCGACTCCGTCATCCCGAGCACGTCCTGCGAGCTGCGCCAGTGCACGGCGCGGTCGCGATTGGAGTCCGTGACGACCACGGCTGTCGGCCTCGTCTGGTCACCGGACGCACCCGCCGCCGACAACCTGCTGCGCAGGCCAGGGTCGAGCGCGAGGTCTGCTGCGTACAGGATGGCTTCGGATCCGTCGATCAACCCGGCGGCGGCGGCGTCCACGAGCCCGTCGCCACTGCCGGCGAGCAGGATGGTCCTGGTCGCGGTCCGCATCACCGGCACCGGATCGTCGACGGTGACCAGCTCGACAGGTGCGAGCGGTGTGCCGACCCGCGGATCACCGAGGGCGACCTCATCGAGCATCGGGACCGACGTGGTGACCGTCGCGGGATCGCCGAACGGCTGCGGCTCGCCGAGCCCCGGCGGTCGTCGACGGAAGAGGTCGGCGACCACCTCGGGACGTGGGGTGCGGAAGCGGTCGAAGGCGAGGTCGTTGCTGACCCAGATCGTGTCGGCTCCGAGGAGGCGTGCGACCGGCGCCAGGCTCGTCGGCTCGACGGTGCCGGCCTGGAACCGGTTGTCGAGCGCGTACAGCAGGTCCATGGCGCCGGGGCTGCCGAGTGGGAGCAGATCACGTGTGACGAGAGGCCGATCGGTGAGGCCCGGCAACGGAGGATCGACGGTGTAGCCCCATGCAAAGGCACCGAACTCCGAGCCTGGCAGCTGCAGGACCCGGTACTCGCTCGATCCTCGGTCGAGCTCGGCGACCGCGTCGGTCCACGCCGAGGGGACGTCTTGGTCGCGCTCCAGCGCAGGGTCGACGTAGCCGCCGGTCCAGGCGGCCGGCATGTTGACCACGGCGAGCGCCACCAGCCCGGTTGCGGCGACATCGCGCCAGCGACGACCGATCGGAGCGAGCGCAGTGACTGCGGCGCCGGCGGCGAGGGCCATGCCGAGGACGGCCAACGGGAGGGCGCGGGTGCTGCTGCGCTGTGCGTGGCCGGCGACGTTGTCGGCCTGAGGGCGCTTGTGTGGTGAGGGGTCGGCGTAGGTGTGCACGCCGACCGCCAGCACGATCCCGACTACCACCTGCCAGGTGGCGAAGCGACGGTGGGGCCAGCGCACTACAGCGAGCGCAACGAGGCACAGCGGCGGGACGAGGAAGCTCACCCCGATCAGGAGTGGGTTGGTGAGATAGGGGATCGATGCCGTCGTGGTGTGGGCATAGGGGTCCGAGACGTAGAAGAGCCAGTAGCCGAGGCCGCGCAGCGTCTCGACGCTGACCGATGTGAAGCTGACGTCGCGCAGAGTCTCGGAGAAGCGCAGCAGGTCGGCTCCGTACCGTCCCTGCACCACGAGCATCACGATCCACCAGGTCGACACCGCAAGGCTGGCGATCCCGAGCATCAGCGCCGTGGTGAGCGCTCGCCTCCAGGTGATGATCCGCGCCCAACCGGCGTGGACGAGCCACAGCGCGGGGCCCGGTGCGATCAGGGCGAGGGCTGTGGCGTTGACGGCTCCGGCTGTGAGCACGACGAGGGCGAACGCAGCGACGTCACCCCATCGACGTCTCGTTGCGACTCGCACGGTCAAGGCGATGAGCCAGCCGAGCCCGGCCCAGGGCAGGAGCATGACCGACGTTCGCGAGACGTAGGGGAGCACGTAGGGCGTGAACATGTAGAGCAGGCCGGCGACCGCCGCCCCTCGCCGGTCGATGCCCAGGTGACGGGCGGCCCACCTGGCGCCGAGCCCGCCGCACAGCAGCAGCGTGCCGAGCCAGAGACGATGGGCGATCCAGTCGGGCACCCCGACCTGCTCGAACGTCCAGAACCATGGGCCGGAAGGCCACAGGTACGCAACGATCTGGTGTGGGACCCAGCCGCCGAACTGGCGGACGTCCCAGGTGAGCGAGGCGTCGGCGAGCAAGCGCCCCGGATCGAGGTACAAGAACAGCTTGCTGTCGGTCGGCATGCGACCCGGTGCGGCCGTCAGTGTCGGGAGGTAGGCCGCGGCGGCGAACAGCCAGACCTCGGGGGAGATCCTGCGCAGCCGACGGCTCGCGCTCACGGAATCGCGCCGAGCACGCCGTAGAGGCCGGTGAGCGTCACCAGGCCTGCGGCTCCCAGCGCCATGAGCGCTGTCCACTCCTCGGTGCGCTTCGGCGGCCACCAGGCGGCGACGGCGATGAGGAGGGGGAACGCCGTGTAGAGGAAACGGGGCCGCGCCGTGACCGTCGCAGGCAGGATCATCAGTGCGAGCACGACGAGGACGAACGCGATCATCGGCGCCGGGAGCGGACGCTTCCTCAGGATGACGAGCATCGCGACCATGGCGATCACGGAGGCCGCCGTGATCAGATCGGTCGGTGATGCGAGCGGCCGGATGAAGGCTTCGAACGTGTTGCGGATCGCCGTCCACCCGAAGCTGGTGCCTTCGTCCCAGGCCTCGGTCTGGACCCGGAACCAGGCCCACTCGCCGGTGAGCCGGTAGAGGTACAGCTGAAAGGCGATGAAGCCGGTGGGCGCGAGCGCCGGTGCGACGAGCGAGCGCCAGTCGCGATCGCGCCGGATGGCGAGGAACGCTGCGACGGCGCAGGCTGCGACCAGCGCGAGGCCGTTGGGTCGTACCGCCGTACCCGCTGCGGCGAGCAGGCCTGCGGCGAGCCAGTGCTTGCGCTGGAGGCACAGCAAGCAGCCCGCCGCCACCACGAGCAGCGTCGCCTCGGAGTAGGCGAAGCTGAGCACGAAGCTGCCCGGGAACACGACCATCAACAGCATCGCCCGGTAGGCCACCTCCTCGCCGAACAGGTCGCGGGCGATGAGGCCGACGAGGTAGATGGCTGCGACAGAGAGCACCAGGTTCAGGAAGAGGCTCGCGAACGTGTCACCACCGGGCAGCACGGTGTCGAGGGCCCGGACCAACGCCGGGTACGCCGGGAAGAAGGCGGCGCGTGCCTGGGTCATCTCGTACGTGACGTCTGCCGGGATGTTCTCCGGGTACCAGCCGCGGACGATGCGCAGGTACCAGAGGCCGTCCCACGAGGTGAGCACCTCAGCGATCAGCCCTACGGCGTTGCTGGGACGGGGCAGGCCCTCGCGGTTGGCGGTCGCCACCTTGCCGGCCGCGACGATCCCGGCTCCAGCGAGCACGCACAGGCGCGACAGCACGAACGCGACTGCAGTGCGACGCAGGTACGACCGCCAGGTCGACGTGTCAGCGGTGGGCGGAGCAGTCACAACGGTCGACATCGGCGCTGCGACGCTACCACTCGTGGTGTGTCACCACCGGGCCATGGGAAGGACCCGCTGCCGCGGCCCGAACGTGGGAGCGCTGTGCCCGTCGAGCTGCAGCAGGCGCACGACACGGCCGCGTTGGCCGCGGTAGGGCGCGAGCAGCTCGAGCATGCGCTCGTCGGTGGCACGTGCCTCGCCGGCGAGGGCGTGGGCCACGGTGTTCTTCAGGTGGTAGTCGCCGACGGCGACGGCATCGGGCTCGCCGAGCGACAGGCCGAGGACCACCCCGATCGTCCATTCGCCCACACCGCGCAGCAGCGCCAGCTTGCCGGCGGCGACCGCACTGCCCGCCTCGGCCCACGACCACAGCTTGTCGGCATGCGTGGCGACCGCGACCAGGGTCTGGGCACGTGAGCGCTCGATGCCGAGCGGGTGGAACCACCAGGACGGCGTGCGGGACAGACGGCGTGGGCACGGCGGCAGGAGGAGACCTGGGAACGGTCCCGGCGCGGGCTCACCGAGCCGCTCGCACAGCCGACGCCATTGCAGCACCGCCTCTCCCGCAGTGATCCGCTGTGCGAGGACGGTGGGCAGCAGGTCGTGGTAGAGCGTGCCGCTGGCACCCAGCCGCAGGCCGGGATGGTTGCGCTGCGCGCGGAGCACGGCTGGGTGGGCTTCGACGAAGCGATGGCCTGTGTCGCTCGCGCCGATCATGTCGTCGACTCTGTGGAGCAGCCACGCTGCGCCTGCTCCCCACCCGTCCGCCTCGAGCGAGCCGTTGGACCAGCGCACCCGGACCGTGCCGGGGCCGTCGGGCGTCAGGGTGGCACGCACGAACACGCCGGGGCCGAGGAGCGTGGTGGGGTCCGACCGTCCCTGGCGCAGTGGTGCGAGGGCCATGCGAGGGTCGTGATCGAGGATGGACGTGGGGTCCTCGACGAGGGACATGTCCGGACCGTACCAAGGGGGTCTCGCATCGTCGGGGATGCCCCGTCTCGGCCACGATGGAGGGATGGAACCTCGCCATGACCCCGTGGTGGAGCGCAGCGAGCCTCAGCCTGGCGTCGTGCTGCTCACCCTCAACCGACCCGACAAGCTCAACGCCATGACCGCCGAGCTGGTGGAGCAGTTGCACCGCCACCTCGACGACATCGCCGTCGACCGCGCGGCCCGCGTCGTCGTGCTGACCGGTTCGGGCCGGGGTTTCTGCGCCGGGCTCGATCTCGGCGGCTACGGCGCCACGCCACACACGGAGGGGCTCGGGCGCACGCAAGCCGGCCTGGCGACCCAGCGGCACATCGCGTCGCTGATCCCTCACCTCCGGTCGCTGCCCCAGCCGGTGATCGCCGCGGTCAACGGACCCGCAGCGGGTGGTGGGTTCGCGCTGGTGCTCGGCAGCGACATCCGCATCGCGGCACGCTCGGCCCGCTTCAATGCGGCGTTCATCCGCATCGGCTTGTCGGCCTGCGACATCGGCACGAGTTGGCTCCTGCCGCGTCTGGTCGGTGCGTCGCGAGCGCAGGAGCTGATGCTGACGGGCCGTGTGTTCGACGCCGAGGAGGCCTACCGCATCGGGCTCGTAGTAGGCCAAGTAGGCGACGGCGGCCAGCTAGACCCCGCGGTGGCCAAGGGCGGGCAGGTGGTGGCG
>DAINND010000072.1:0-4502 GCA_036736065.1 Ilumatobacteraceae bacterium | reverse complement strand
GCGTCCCTTGCCTTGTTCCTTAGCCGTTGGGGCCTTTGGGTCGCCGCCTTGGAGTCCTCCCTCTCCGGGCGCGCCGCCCACCTCGCCTCCTACGACGCACTCCTCGCCACGGCGGTGGCCAAGGCCGAGCAGGTGATGGCGAACTCGCCGTTCGGTGTGGCGCTCACCAAGGAAGGCATGTGGTCTGCGCTCGAGATCCCGGGGATGCAGGCAGCGATCGACCTCGAGAACCGACAGCAGATCATGGCGAGCGCGACGGCAGACCATCGCGAGGCGATGGCCGCCTTCGTCGAGCGTCGCCCACCCGAGTTCCGCAACGCCTGACTGCGCCGGCGTCAGCCGGTCGCGTCGATCAGCTCGAGCTCGTCGCCGTGCTCACCGACACCGGCGTCTCGGCGGGGTAGTGGCAGGCCACGTAGTGCCCGGCCGCCACCTCGCGGAGTTGCGGCTCCTCGGTCCTGCAGCGGTCCTGCGCCGCTGGGCAGCGGGTGTGGAACCGGCAGCCCGGAGGCGGAGCGACGGGGGAGGGGATCTCACCTTCGATCGCCGTCTTCGTGACGGCGATCTCGGGGTCCGGGACCGGGATCGAGTTGAGCAGCACCCGGGTGTAGTGGTGGTACGGGTGATGGTAGAGGTCGTCGGACGGGGCGACCTCGCACAACTTGCCGAGGTACATCACGGCGACGCGGTCACTGATGTTCTTCACCACCGCGAGGTCGTGGGCGATGAAGATCAGCGTCAGGCCGTACTCCCGCTTGAGGTCCTCGAGCAGGTTGAGCACCTGGGCCTGGACGCTCACGTCGAGTGCGCTGACGGGCTCGTCGCAGATGATCAGCGACGGGTCGAGCACCAGGGCGCGAGCGATCGAGATGCGCTGGCACTGCCCGCCGGAGAACTGGTGCGCCTGGCTCTCGGCGGCGCGCACCGGGTCGATGCCGACCTCTTCGAGGATCGCGTCCACCTTCGCGCCGCGTTCGGCAGCAGTGCCGCGCTTCCAGATCGTGAGCGGCTCCATCACGACCTGGCGGACTTTGCGACGCGGGTTGAGCGACGAGATCGGGTCCTGGAAGATCATCTGCATCCGGGTGCGGGCTTCGCGCATCGCATCGCCGCTCAGATCGGTGAGCTCACGTCCCTCGAACACGATCGATCCCGAGGTGGGCCTGGGGAGCTGCATGATCGCCCGACCGGTGGTGCTCTTGCCGCAGCCGGACTCGCCGACGAGGCCGAGGGTCTCGCCGCGCAGGACGTCGAAGCTGATGCCGCTCACGGCATTGACCTTCAAGCCGGTGCGGCCCACGGGGAACTCGACGACGAGGTTGTCGACCCGGAGCAGGACGTCGCCGTCGGGCCGGAGGTGTGCGGTGCCGGTGCCGGCCATGTCAGTGCCCTCCTGCTGCGCCCACCGTCACCGGGGTGGAGGTGAGGCGCTGTTTGGCGTCGTGGTACTCGGGGCTGCCCACCGGGTACCAGCAGGCGTACAGGTGTGTCGGATCATCGTCAGCGGGCCGCAGCGGTGGCTCCTCGGCGTGGCACTTCGGTGCGGCGTAGGGGCAACGCGGGGCGAACCGGCAGCCCTTCGGCGGGTTCACCATGTCCGGTGGACGCCCGGCGATGGCGTTGAGCCGGGTGTGGCTCGGGTCCTCCAGCTTCGGGATGCTCTGGAGCAGAGCCTCCGTGTACGGCATCTTCATGTGGCTGAACAGCCGCTTGGTGCGGGCCTTCTCGACCAGCTTGCCTCCGTACATCACGGCGATCTCGTCGGTGTGACCGGCGACGACGCCGAGGTCGTGGGTGACGAGCACCAGCGACATGTTCCGATCTCGTCGCTGCTCACCGAGCAGGTCGAGGATCTGCGCCTGCACCGTGACGTCGAGGGCGGTGGTCGGCTCGTCGGCGAACAGCACGGTGGGGCCGCAGGCGAGCGCGATGGCGATCATCACGCGCTGACGCATGCCGCCGGACATCTCGTGCGGGTACTGCTCGAGCCGACGCTTGGCGTCCGGGATGCGCACGTCGGTGAGCAGCTTCTCGGCCGTCGCCCAGGCGTTCTGCTTGGTCATGCCGAGGTGCAACTGGAGCGGTTCGGCGATCTGCTTGCCGATCTTCATGACCGGGTTGAGCGACGTCATCGGCTCCTGGAAGATCATCGCCATCTCTTTGCCCCACACGTGGCGCATCGCCTTGCGGTCGAGATGGCCGATCTCGCGCCCCTCGAAGAGGATGCTGCCGCCGCGGACGGTTCCGCGGGGAGGCAGCAGGCCCATGATCGAGCGGGAGAGGATCGTCTTGCCCGACCCGCTCTCACCCACGATGCCGATCGCCTTGCCGCGCTCGAGCGTCAGGCTCACGCCGTCGACGGCTCGCACGAGGCCGCGAGGCGTCTGGAAGTGGGTGGTGACGTCACGCAGCTCGAGCAACGGCCCGCTGATGTCGCGTGACGACGCCTGGATGAGGTCGCTCATACGCCCGCCTGTCGGATGTCGAAGCGCCGCGAGAGGCGGTCGCCGATGATGTTGAAGGAGAAGACCGTGAGGAACAGCATGAGGCAGGGGAAGATCGTTGCCCACCAGGCTTCGTCGATCTTGTTGCGGTTCTCGTCGATGAGCTTGCCCCAGGTGGGCGTGCCGACCTCGACGCCGAGACCGAGGAACGCGAGCGCACCCTCGGCGGCGATGAGGATGCTGAGTCCCGTGAACGCGACGGTGAGGATCGCCGGGATGAGGTGCGGCAGGATCTCTCGGAACATCACCCGTCCCGACTTCGCACCGACGCTGCGTGCGGCGAGCACGAACTCACGCTCGCGCAGCGACATCGTCTGGGCGCGGACGATACGGGCGAGCGGGGCCACGGCGAGGATGCCGAGCGTGATGACGATCTGCCACTTCCGGCTCAGCCAACCGAGCCAGGCGGTGTCGGAGGCGTAGTCGTCGAGGCGGTTGACGAGGATGATCGCGAGCAGCAGCGCGGGCAGCGCCAGGAGGCAGTCGATGATGATCGACACCACCCGGTCGACCCAGCCGCGGAAGTAGCCGGCGAGCACGCCGAGGACACCGCCCACCACGACACCGAAGATGGTCGAGAACACACCCACCTGCAGGGTGGTCCGGGCGCCGTAGATGCACTTCGAGAAGACGTCGTTGCTGATCCCGTCGGTGCCGAACCAGGCCTCGAAGCCGGGGCCCCATTCGTAGCGGCCCGGTCGGCCGTCGGGGCCCGGCACCTTCTGATCGGGATAGCGGATGAACGGCAGGTAGTCGGCGAAGATCGCGAAGAAGGTCAGCAGCCCGAGGAAGGCGCAGGCGAAGATCAGGCCGAACGACGGCCGCTTGCGCTTCCGCTTGGGCGCAGGACCCACGACGGGAGGCGGTGTGCTCGCCTCGGACGGCGTGGGCTCGATCACGGTGGTGGTCATGCTCAGTTCCTCAGGCGAGTGCTCGGGCGTGGCGGATGCGAGGATCGAGGACGGCGTACATCAAGTCGACGATCAGGTTGACGGTCACGACCGTGATCACGAGGATCGCAGCCGTGCTCTGCACGGTGAACAGGTCTTTGCTCAAGATCGCGACGACCAGCATGCTGCCGGTGCCGTCGAGGTCGAAGAAGGTCTCGACGACGATCGCACTGCCGACGATCGCACCGAGTTGCGTGCCGACTCCGGTGACCAGCGAGAACAGCGAATTGCGCAGGGCGTGGACCCACAGCACTCGCTGCGGTGGCACACCCTTTGCGCTGGCGAGGGTGATGAAGTCGGCTTGGAGCGTCTGCACCATGTCGCCGCGCAGGAGCCGCGTGTAGATGGCGGCGAGAGGCAGGGTGAGCACCAGGGTGGGGACGAAGAAGTTCTTGAAGTGGCCCCAGAGGTCGTCCCAGGGGTAGATCTTCTCGCCCACCCGTGGGAACCAACCGCCGATCGTCAACTGGTAGTCACCGAAGGTGAAGACGCTCTTGTTGATCAAGAACAGCGTCAGGATCGGCGCGAGCACGACGGCGGGGAACGACACGAGCAGGAACGACGTGGCGCTCGCCGAGCGGTCGAAGCGGCCGTCGCGCTTGTAGGCCTGCCAGACGGCCACCGGGACGGCGATGCCCACCGAGAGCACCGTGGCGTAGAGGCCGAGCAGCAGGGTGGTCATGATCCGGCCCTTGATGAGGTCGTAGACCGGCAGCGAGTTGGGCACCGAGAATCCCATGTCGCCTTGCACGAGGTTGCCCAGCCAGAAGAAGTACTGCACGAAGTAGTTGCTGTCGAGCCGGAACTTCTCGGTCGTCGCGGCGATCAGCTCTTTGTCGGCCGTGCCGCCGAGCAGGGTCCGGGCAGGATCGTCAGGGGCGTTGAGCCCGAGGCGCATGAGGACCATGACCCCGAACGTGACGATGAAGAACACGATCAGGAACTGACTCAGGCGTTGGAAGAAGTAGCGCACGCAAGCACCTCGGGAGCGTCGATGACGACAGCGAAGGGAAGGACGGGTCATCCGGTCGGGGGGGGGGGGGCGCGC
>DAINND010000071.1:0-11482 GCA_036736065.1 Ilumatobacteraceae bacterium | reverse complement strand
TGGCCGCAGGGCGGACTGGTAGCAGCAGCGGTAGCATCAAAGTATGAAGGTCAGTGTCAGCTTGCCCGATGACGATGTCGAGTTCCTCGACGCGTACGCGGAACGCGAGGGCATCGCCTCGCGCTCGGCCGTGCTGCACAAGGCCGTCCGCCTGTTGCGGGCAGCTGAGCTGGGTGCCGCCTACGAGGATGCGTGGGACGACTGGGAGGCGAGCGGCGACAGCACGCGCTGGGACGCCACGGCAGCGGACGGGCAGGCCTGATGCGGCGCGGCGAGATCCGTCTCGTCGATCTCGAACCGGTCCGAGGGGCCGAGGCCGACAAGCTGCGGCCCGCAGTCGTCGTCAGCAACGACGGCGCCAACAGCACCGCCCAACGGCTCGGGCGCGGTGTGGTGACGGTCGTGCCCGTCACGTCGAACACGGCGCGTGTCCATCCGTTCCAGGTGCTGCTCCCTGCCGAGCTCACCGGTCTGTCGGTCGACTCCAAGGCGCAGGCGGAGCAGGTGCGTTCGATCGCCGTCGAGCGCATCGGCCGACGGGTGGGCCTGGTTCCGGCCGCCCTGCAGAGCGCGCTCGACGCGGCGCTGCGACTGCACCTCGCGCTCTGACCCGTCAGCGGGCGTAGCGGCGGCGCGCGGCGAGCGCCACGTAGACCAGGCCCACCAGCACCGGCACCTCGATGAGCGGGCCGACCACACCGGCCAGGGCCTGGCCACTGGTCACGCCGAACACGCCGATGGCGACGGCAATGGCCAGCTCGAAGTTGTTGCCGGCCGCGGTGAACGCCACCGAGGTGTTGCGCTCGTAGGGCAGGCCGATGCGCCGGCCCAGCCAGAACGACCCGAACCACATGATCGTGAAGTAGGCGAGCAACGGCACGGCGATGCGCGCGACCTCCCACGGCTGGTCGAGGATCCGCTCGCCCTGCAGGGCGAACAGGATGACGATCGTGAACAGCAGGCCGTAGAGCGCGACGGGGCCGATGCGCGGTAGGAACCGCTGCTCGTACCACTCGGTGCCCTTGGCCCGTTCGCCGATGAGGCGGGTGAGGAACCCGGCGACGAGGGGGATGCCGAGGAAGATCAGCACGCTCACCGCGATCTCGCCCATCGTCACGTCGATGCCGTCACTGTCGAGGCCCAGCCAGCCGGGCAGCACCTCGAGGTAGAACCAGCCGAGCACCGAGAAGGCGACGATCTGGAACAGCGAGTTGAGCGCCACCAGCACGGCAGCCAACTCGCGGTCGCCGCAGGCCAGGTCGTTCCAGATGAGCACCATCGCGATGCAGCGGGCGAGGCCGACGATGATCAGCCCGGTGCGGTACTCGGGCAGGTCGGCGAGCAGCAGCCAGGCGAGGGCGAACATCAGCGCCGGGCCGATGATCCAGTTGAGGACGAGCGACAGCACGAGGGTGCGGCGGTCGTCGACCACACGGCCGATGCGCGTGTAGCGCACCTTGGCGAGCACCGGGTACATCATCAGCAGCAGGCCGAGGGCGATCGGCAGGCTGACGGAGGAGATCTTCACCGAGTCGAGCGCGTCGTCGAGGTCGGGGAACACCTCGCCGAGCAGCAGCCCGGCCGCCATCGCCAGGCCGATCCACACCGGCAGCAACCGGTCGAGGGTCGACAGCCGAGCGGTGGGGTCTGCGGTCGTCGCCGTCACCGTGGTCAGCAGCAGCTGGTGCGCGAGGCGCCCAGCTCGACCGCGGTCGCAGTCGCCGCCTCGCCCGCGGCGGGCACCGGGTGCATGACGGGTGCGTCGGCCAGCACGGTGTACACCTCCCACGGCTCGCCGTTCGGGCCGTGGACCCACACCTTGTCCTGCACGGCGTAGCAGCAGGTGGTCTGCTCCTCGACGAGGGTGGCCAGGCCGTCGGACTGGAGGCGGCCGATGGCGGCGCCGACCTCGTCGGTGGTCTCCACCTCGACGCCGAGGTGGTTGAGGCTGCCGCCTTCGCCGGGGTTCTCGATGAGGACGAGCTTCAGCGGCGGGTCGGCGATGGCGAAGTTGGCGTAGCCCTCGCGCACCTTGGCCGGGCCGGTGCCGAAGAGCTTGGTGTAGAAGTCGATCGCGGCGTCGATGTCGTCGACGTTCAGCGCGAGTTGCACTCGTGACATGGGGACCTCCTGGGGGCCGGGGTGTGGGCCGATACGGGTCATGCTACGACCGCCCCGCCGGCCCCACCATGGCTGCGGGGCCGAGGGGTCAGTCGCCCCCGTCGACGTCGGCGAGCGAGACCTTCACGTCGTCGGGCAGTGGCCGGAGGCGCAGGGTGAGCAGCCAGGTGACCACCACGAACAGCGTCGACCCCCAGAGCGCAGCGGCGAGGCCGCCCCACAGGTAGAGCACACCCGAGAGCAGGGTGCCCACCAGGCGGCCGGCGGCGTTGGCCGAGTAGTAGAAGCCGACGTCGAGCGCCACCTCGTCGTCGTCGGCGTAGGCGAGCACGAGGAACGAGTGCAGCGCGGAGTTCATCGCGAACACCACGCCGAACACGATCAGCCCACCGACGATCGCGACGGTGACTGCGACGTCGGCAGCGACGAGCACGGCGATGGCGGCCGACACGGCGGCCAGCATCAGGGCGCTGCGCTGGGCGGCGCGCACCTCGTCGACGTCGCGCCCGCCGCGGGCGAGCAGCCGGGGCGCCGACGATTGCACGATGCCGTAGCCGATCACCCATGCGGCGAGGAACCCGCCCACGCCTTCGCGCGACCAGTCGAGCTGATCGGCGAGGAACACCGGCAGGGCGACGACGAACCAGATGTCGCGCGATCCGAACAGGAAGAAGCGGGCGGCCGACAGGCGGTTGATCGCCGTCGACTTCGACAGCACCGACCGCAGCGGCGCCTTGCGCTTGCTCTTGCCGATGTCCTCGTTCAAGAACACGAGCAGCGCGACGACCACGACGACGAGCGCCCCGGCCATCGCCCACAGTGCGCCGTCGTACCCGAGCCACGACAGCAGGGCGGCGCCGAGGAAGAAGCCCACGCCCTTGAGCGCGTTCTTCGAGCCGGTGAGGATGGCGACGAGCCGGAACAGCGACCCGTCGCCGGCGACGGATTTCACCGCGCTCTTCGAGCTCATCTTGGTGAGGTCCTTGGCGACGCCGGACAGGGCTTGCATCGCCATCACGAACGTCACCGACAGCCAGCGCTGCCAGCTGGGCGACTCGAAGGTGAGTGCGACGAGTGCGACGACCTGCAGCCCGAGGCCGGCCACCAGCGTGCGGTTGAGGCCGCGGCGCGAGCCGACCCAGCCGCCGAGGAGGTTGGTGAGGATGCCCATGAACTCGTAGGCGAGGAACAGAAAGGCGATGGCGACGGGCGAGTAGCCGAGCTCGTTGAAGTGCAGCAGCACGAGCATCCGCAGCGCGCCGTCGGTGAGGGTGAACGCCCAGTAGCCGGCCGTGACGAGGGCGTAGTTGCGCAGCTTCACCTCACGCCGCCTGCAGCGAGGCGCCGACCAGTGCGGCGAGCTCGGCCATGCGGTGCACGTAGCCGGTCTCGTTGTCGTACCAGGCGAGCACCTTCACCATCCGGCCGTCGATCACCATCGTCGAGGGCCCGTCGACGATGGCCGAGCGGGTGTCGTTCACGAAGTCGGCCGAGACGAGGGGGCGGTCCTCGAAGCCGAGGATGCCGTGCAGCTCGCCGTGGGCCGCCGTGCGCAGCAGGTCGTTGACCTCGTCGACGGTGACGTCGCGGGTCATCGTGAACACGCAATCGGTGAGCGACGCGTTCAGCAGGGGCACGCGCACGGCGATGCCGTTCAGCCGGCCGGCCAGCTCGGGGTAGATGAGCGTGATCGCCGTGGCCGAGCCGGTGGAGGTGGGGATCAGCGAGTTGAGCGCCGAGCGGGCGCGGCGCAGGTCCTTGTGCGGCGTGTCGACGATGACCTGGGTGTTGGTGACGTCGTGGACGGTGGTGATCGCGCCGCGCTCGATGCCGATCCGCTCGTGGAGCACCTTCACCACGGGGGCGAGGCAGTTGGTGGTGCACGAGGCGGCGGTGACGACGTGGTGGGTGGCCGGGTCGTAGAGGTGGTCGTTGCAGCCCATCACCACGTTGAGCACGCCGGGGCTCTTCACGGGGCAGGCCACGACCACTTTGCGCACGCCGTGGTCGAAGTGGGGGGCGATCGCCTCGGCGGTCTTCCACGTCCCCGTGGCCTCGATGACGAGGTCGACTCCGGCTGCGTCCCAGCGGATGTCGCCGGGCGCGGTGATCTGGCTGAAGCCGACGGGGTGGCCGTCGATGAGCAGCCGGTCGCCGTCGTGGGCGACGGTGCCGGGGTAGCGGCCGTGGACGGTGTCGAACTCGAGCAGGTGGGCTGCGGTGGCGAGATCGCCGGCGATCTCGTTGACGTGGACGAGCTGGAGCTCGGGGTGGTGCTGCAGGGCGCGCACCACCAGGCGGCCCATCCGGCCGAAGCCGTTGATGCCGAGGCGGATGCGGCCGCCGGTGTGATCGGGGGTGTGATCGGGGGTGGTCATGCGCGGGTCCCTTCGTCGGGGAGGAGCTGGGCGATGCGTTCGTCGAGCTCGTCGATCACGGCGTCGAAGGCGGCGGGGGTGCCTGCGGCGACGGGGTCGGCGATCGACCAGTGCCACCAGTCGGTGCCGGGCTCGAGCTCTTCGTGCACCAGGTCGCACACGGTGACGACCTGGGCGCGGGCGGGGATGCGCCCGATGAGCGCGGGCGTGGCGGCGGCGAGGTCGAGCCCGGCCCGCTTGGCTGCGGCTGCGGCGCTGCGGTGGACGTGCGCGGCCGGCCGGGTGCCGGCCGAGCTGGCGGGCCGGCCGGTGCGCGCGGACCACAGTGCCGCAGCGAGCTGCGAGCGGGCTGAATTGTGCGTGCAGAGGAACACCATCGGGCCGCGGGGCCGGACGCGCGAGACGCGCAGGTCGCCGAGGGCGTTGCGGCGCAGGGTGACGTAGCGGCGCCGGCCGTCACCGGCCGACGGTGCGCGCCTCACGAGGCCGACGTCGCTCAGCACGTCGAGGTGGTGGGCGAGCAGGTTGGTGCCGATGCCCAGGCGCTGGGCGAGCTCGCTCGGTGAGCGATCGCTGGCCACGAGGTCGTCGATGATCGCCAACCGGAGCGGTTCGCCGAGCGCGGCGTGGCGCGCTGCGCGGAGCTCGAGGTCTCGGCTTCGATCACTCAACATGGGTTGAGTCAATCACATCTGTGTGAAGCGGGTGTCGCCGTGGGTTGAACTCGGGGTGAACTCCGCGATCGAGGGGCGCTTCCGGCAGACTGGTCGCATGGTTGCCGAAGGCGTTGGCGCGTTCCTGGGTGAGGACCTGATCATCTGGTTGTTGCTCGCATTGGGTGGGGCGTTGTTCGTCGGCAATGTGATGGCCCTCGTGCGCCCGCCGGTGGTCAAGCGTGACGACGCCGATCTCGACCAGGCGCCCCGCGGCCGCAGCATCGCCATGGCCGGCCTCGGCCTGGTGGTCGGCCTGGCCGCATTGGGCGCATTGCTGCGGAGTTGACAGCTGGTCATTGCCGTCACGGGCGCGCAGCGATGCCCGGGAAGACATGTCAGTAATCGCGTGCCATTTGGCACGAAATCTGTCACACTCTCCGTGGTCGAACCGTCACAGCCTTGGCGCACGTCGGTCCTCCAAGTTCCAGGTCCCGCCAGCGGGGGGGGGGTGCACATGGGTGCCAATGCAGCAGCAATGACCGTGAGCAAGGCGGTCGCGGATGCCGAACGGGCATCTGTCGACGGCCGGCGCGATGAGGAATGCACCGATGCCAGCGTGGTGACGGTGCTCGTGGTCGATGACCACCCGGTGCTGCGCGAGGGCCTGCGCGAAGTGCTCGAGCGGACCGGGCGCATCCGCGTGACCGGCGAGGCGGACAACATCGCCGATGCGATGACCCGGATCCGCATCATCCGTCCCCAGGTGGTGGTGATCGATCTGCACCTTCCCGACGGGAACGGCACCGAGTTGTGCGCCCATGTGCGCTCGACCTATTCCGAGATCGGCGTGCTGGTGCTCACCTCGTCGGTGTCCGATCAGGCGCTGTTCTCGTCGATCGAAGCCGGCGCCAACGGGTTCATGCTCAAGAACTCGCGCGTCGATCGGATCATCGAGGCGATCGAGACCGTCGCCCGTGGTGGGTCGTGGCTCGACCATGCCGTGGCCGGTCGGGTGTTGCACAAGCTCCGCGAGCCGACACCAGCCGAGGACGACCACCTGCGCTCGCTCACGTCGACCGAGCGCGAGGTGCTCTCGCATCTGGCTGCGGGCAGGTCCAACCGCGAGATCGCCACCCGGGTGTGCCTGTCGGAGTCGGCCGTCAAGAAGCACGTCACGGCGATGATGCGCAAGATCGGTGTGCAGAGCCGCACCGAGGCAGCGGTGTTCGCCCTGCGCCACGGCCTCGAACCGTCGGATCGGAACTAGTCGGCACCCAGCCATCACCCACCGCGGGTGATGCCCCGCCCCGGCCGAACGGGTTGCATCGGGGCGTGGACCGGTGTGGGCACGGCGTGGTCGCGAGCGCCGATCGAGCGGGGTCGGGCCGATGAGGCTCCCGGCGCGCCCACCGATCGTCGGTGCCCTGGCTCCGGCGCGCCCGCGCCTCGTCGCCGAGGTGGTGGCCGGCGTGGTGCTGGCTGCACTGTGCCTGCCGCTGAACCTCGGCTACGCCGAGGCTGCCGGGCTCCCTGCCGAGGTGGGCATCTACGCCACCCTGCTGCCGCTCGTGGTCTACGCCGTGTTCGCCGGGTCGCGGCATCTCGTGGTGGGCCCGGATGCGACGATCGCCGCGTTCATGGCTGCGTCGTTCGGCCCGATCGTCGCGTCGTCCGGTGTGGCGCCCACCGAGCTGGCCATCGGGCTGTCGCTGCTCGTCGGTGTGGTGCTGCTGCTCGCCTGGTTGTTCCAGGCCGGTTCGATCGTGCGGTTCCTGTCGAAGGCAGTGCTGGTCGGGTTCATCGCCGGACTGGCCATCGAGGTGCTCACCTCGCAGGTGCGCAAGATCATGAACGTCAAGGTCGAGGCCGAGAGCTGGCCGGCCGAGGTGTGGGGCCTGGTGAAGGCCGTGCCGGATGCGTCGGCCGCGAGCGTGGCGGTGGGGCTGGGCACCATCGCCCTGCTGCGCGTCGTGAAGCGGATCTCGCCGCGGCTGCCGGCTGCACTGATCGCGTTGGCGGTGGTGGCGGTGATCGTGGCAGTGCTCGAACCGGGTGGGGTGGCGCTGCTCGGCGAGGTGCCCTCGGGCCTGCCGAGCCCGACGTTGCCGACGTTCGGGCTGTCGGTGTGGCTCGATCTCCTGCCCATCGCCGTGGCGATCGCCGCGCTCACGATCGCCGAGGGCGTGCTGTTGGCGAAGAGCGCGGCGCGGACCAACCACGAGACCTTCGCGCCCAACCCGGAACTGTTCGCCCTGGGCGGGTCGAACGTCGCCGCGTCGCTCACCGGGGCGATGCCGATCGGTGCGAGCGCGTCGCGCACCGCAGCGATGCAGGGGGTCGGTTCGGTCAGCCAGGTGCCCGCCGTGGTGGCGGCCGTGGTGGTCGTGGTCGTGGTGCTGTTCTTCACCGACGCCGTCGCCCAGTTGCCGTCGGCCGCGCTGGCCGGTCTGGTGGCCAATGCCGTGCTGTCGACCATCGAGGTCGACGCGCTGCGCGAGTTCGCCCGGGTGCGCCGCAGCGAGTTGGTGATCGCCCTCGGCTGTGCCGCAGGGGTGCTGCTGCTCGGCCCGCTGGGCGGGATCGTGATCGCCGTGCTGGCGTCGGCGGTGGATGTGGTGCGCCGTGCGGCCGATGCCCCGTGGGCGCACGTGGAACTGGCCGGTGACGACGTCACGACGGCGCGCTACGCCGCGGCGTCGGGGGCTGTGCCGGGTGAGGGTGCAGGCGATGCGGCTCGTGGCGAGGCGGACGGAGCCGACACGCTCGAGCCGACGGAGGGCATCCGCGTGGTGCGGCCGGGCACGACGTTGTTCTTCGCCAACGCCGAGGAGTTGGCCCGGGTGCTGCCGGCCGCAGCCACGGACCCGGCAGTGGAATGGGTGGTGCTCGACCTCGAGCGTGTCGCCGACATCGACACCACGGCCGCCGAGTCGCTGCGCGAGGGTGCTGCCGAGGTGCGCGACGCCGGCAAGGTGCTGGCGCTGACGCGCATGGGCCGCCACGTGGGTGACCTGCTCGAACGCTACGAGATGCACGCCGTCATCGATCCGGCGCACGTGTTCGCTTCGAACCGCGCCGCTGCTCGTGCCTTTGCCGCCCGGCACCACGGCTGAGGTTCACGTCCATCCTCACCTCGCACCGCACGGGGTGGGAGACTGCGCGGGCGGGCCTCGGCCCGGGAGGGAGTGTCATGGGCGAGCAGGCAGGCACCGGACAGGCGGGCAGTGAGCAGGCGACCGCGGTGGCCACGGGGGTGACCCCGGAACGGCTGGCAGGTCTGCGGCGATGGAACCTCGGCCTCACCGTGCTCCACGCCGTGCAGGCCGTGCTCATCGCCGCGATGGCCGGCAGCTTCGCGATCACGATCACCTCGACGTTCCCCGAGGGCCCGCCAGGCACGCGCCTGAGCGAACCGGAGGGGCTGTTCGACCTGCGCATCGGCGTCGCCGTCGCCGTGTTCCTGGCGCTCGCCGCGCTCGACCATCTGCTCACCGCCACCGTGATGCGCGCGACCTACGAGTCCGACCTGCGCCGCGGCATCAACCGCTTCCGCTGGGTGGAGTACTCGTTCAGCGCGACGCTGATGATCATCCTGATCGCCTCGTACAGCGGGATCACCGACATCACCGGGGTCATCGCCATCGCCGGGGCGAACGTGGGCATGATCCTGTTCGGTTGGTTGCAGGAGCGGATGAACCCGCCCGGTCGCACCGCCACGACGATGATGCCGTTCTGGTTCGGCACCTTGGTCGGCCTGGCGCCGTGGCTCGCGCTGCTGGCCAACATCCTGGGCAGCGAGACCGTGCCCGGCTTCGTCTACGGCATCGTGATCGCCCAGGCGATCTTCTTCTTCAGCTTCGGTCTCAACCAGTGGTTGCAGTACCGCGGGGTGGGCCGCTGGCGCGACTACGCGTATGGCGAGAAGGTGTACCTGGTGCTGAGCCTGGCGGCCAAGAGCGTGCTGGCGTGGCAGATCTACGGCGGCTCGCTGGCCAACTGATCGCCCACTCGGGCCGGGAGTGACTGGACTTTCGGCGCGCAGAGGAGTTGAGTGGGCGCAGCGGCTGTGCAGAGCCGCAGATCCGGAGGTGGAGCGGCGATGGCCGGCTCATCGGACGACGACTCGTCGACGCCAGACACGTGGGACATGCGCGATCGGCTGGTGAACGCGATCATCGAGTACGGCTTCGACAACCCGTCGACGCAGTTCTACCGCGAGTACATCGTGCGCTGCCTGGTGGCCGAGGGCCACGCCGATCAGGCGATGACGGTGTTGAGCGAGACCCGCATGGGCCACCTGTCGACGTTGTCGCAGCTGGCGCCCGGTCGCTACCACCTCGATGCGTGCCTGGCGACGGTCGGTCGGGTGGAGCGCGACCCGGCCAGCAAGGTGGCCCACTTCGAAGCGGTCGTGGCGGTGTCGAACGGGGTGCTCGGGCCGACGGCGCGCGACTCGCTCGAGTTCCGGCTGCGGCTGGCCCAGGCGCTGGTGGAGCACGGCCAGGTGGCTCGGGCGGTGGCCGTCGCCGAGTGCCTGCTCGAGGATGCGCGCGCGGTGCTCCCCGGGTTCGACCCATTGCTCGGCGAGATCGAGGACGTCGTCGAGATCGAGCGCTGACGGCCGGCGTCGACCGACCGCGCCTCGGCGATGGTGCCGACGGGTCTACCCTGCGGACCATGAGTGACTCCGGTCCGTCGTCGTTCCCGCCGCCTCCGCCTCCAGGCCAGGGATCGTCGCCGGGCGCTCCACCCCCTGGTTCGTGGTCGGGCCCGGGTGCCGGGCCGTACGCTGCGCCGCCGCGCTACTGCAGCACCTGCGGCACGTTGCTCGGGGCCGGGGCCGTGCAGTGCTTCCGCTGCGGGACGCCGTCGAAGGTGACCTTCCCCGGGCAGAAGTCGAAGCTGGTCGCCGGCCTGCTCGGCATCCTGCTGCCGTTCGGGGTGCACAGCTTCTACCTGGGCGACACCAAGAAGGGCGTCATCCAGTTGCTGGTCACGATCGCGACGTGCGGGCTGGCCAGCCTGTGGAGCTTCATCGAGGGGATCCTGATCCTGGTGGGCAACATCTCGACCGATGCCGAGGGTCGCCCGCTCGGCGACTGACCTGTGGCGCGGGCTCTGCGAAGCTGCCGTCAGTTGAACGAGCCGTGCGCGTACACCACGGACTCGCGGTCGCGCAGCGGCTCGATCGCCGCGGCGAGGCGGCCGACGTTGGCCACATAGCGCTCGGCGTGGCTGGTGTCGTGGGCGACGTTGAGCGTCCACGACTCGCTCTTGCCCCACGGTGGCAGGAACACGCCGCCGTTGTGCTGCATCAGGAAGTGCAGGTGGCTCACTGCGGTGCTGATGCCGAGGAACTCGCGGTAGGTGGTGGCCGGCTGGTCGTGGAACACGACCGAGCCCTTGAAGCCGAACACGTTGCCGTATGACGGCTGGCCGTGGTCGGTCAGCACCTGGCGTGACGCGGCGAGCATGTCGCGCCCGAGGGCCGTGGCCCGGTCGTAGACGTCGGGGGTGAGCACCTCGGTGAGCACGGCGCGGGCGACGGCCATGGTGAGCGGGTTGCCGTTGAAGGTGCCGATCTGGTCGTAGCGGCCGGTGGTGATGGCGTCCATCACCTCGGCGGTGCCGCCGATGGCTCCGCACGGGATGCCGCCGCCGAGGGCCTTGGCGAGGCACACCATGTCCGGCCGTGCACCGAACAGGCGGGTGGCGCCGCCCCAGTCGACCACGAGGCCCGTCTTCACCTCGTCGAAGGCGACCAGTCCGCCGTGGCGGTGGACGAGGTCGATCATCCCGGCGAGGTAGCCGGGCTGGGGCGGGATGATGCCGGCATTCATCATCATCGGCTCGATGATCATCCCGGCCACCTGGCCGGCGTGGGCGTCGAGCACCCGCTCGAGCGCGGCGAGGTCGTTGAACGGCACGAGGCGCACGAGGTCGGCCATCACCTGCGGGATGCCCGAACCCGGCTGACGGTTGGGCTCGTCGGCGGGGCCGAGCTGGTCGAGGCTGCGGAACGGCGACACCATCACGGCGTCGTGGTGGCCGTGGTACGAGCCCTCGATCTTCAGGATCAGGTCGCGCCCGGTGATGGCGCGCATCAGGTGGATGGCGTCCATCGTCGACTCGCTGCCGGAGTTGGTGAAGCGCCACATCGGCAGACCGAAGCGCTCGCGCAGCTCGTCGGCCACCACGATGGCGTCCTCACCCGGCTGGGCGAAATGGGTGCCGAGGCCGAGCCGTTCGGTGGCGGCGCGCACCACTGCAGGGTTGGCGTGGCCGACGACGTTGACGCCGTAGCCGGCATGCAGGTCGACGTACTCG
>DAINND010000070.1:8765-11565 GCA_036736065.1 Ilumatobacteraceae bacterium | reverse complement strand
CGCTCCACCACGAGCCCGCGCCGGCTGGCGCGGGTGGGCGCGGCACCTGGCAGGGGCGCCTCGACGACGCCTCGGTGCACGAGGCCGACGCGCTGGTGGTGACCTGCCCGATCCCTCAGACGTTCTCGCTCCTGATGACGGCCGAGGTGGCGATGCCCGAGGCGCTCTGGCGCACCGACTACGACCGCACCCTGTCGCTGCTCGCCGTGTGCGATGGGCCGATGGGAGTGCCCGAGCCAGGCGGTGTCCAGGGGGCCGAGGGCTTCACGTTCATCGCCGACAACCAGCGCAAAGGGGTGAGCGCGCTGCCGGCGATCACCGTGCACGCCGACGCTGCCTGGAGCCTCGAGCACTGGGACCGGCCCGCCGACGACGTGCACCGGCTGCTGCTCGAGCGCGCCGCGCCCTGGATCGGAGCGGCCAACGTCGTGACCAGCCAGCTCAAGCGCTGGCGGTTCGCCACACCGCAGCGGATCTGGGCCGAACCCACCTGGACCACCGACGACGCCCCCGGCCTCGCCCTGGCCGGCGACGCGTTCGCCGGGCCGCGGGTGGAGGGCGCTGCGCTGAGCGGCCTTGCCGCTGCAGCAGCACTGCTCGGCTGACACACTGGGCACGATGCGCCACTCGCACTCGCACTCGCACGGTCATTCGCACTCGCGCAGTGCGCATGGGCAGGGCCCCGAGCTGGGCCTCGCCCCCACCGTCGAGCGCACGCTCACGATCGCCGTCCTCGTGTGCGCCGCGCTCACCCTGGTCGGACTGGTGCTGCTGTGGCCATCGGGCGAGCGCAGCTCACTCGACCCGGCGGTGCTCGGCGCCGACCCGGTCGAGGCACGGGTCCAGTCCACCGTCGAGCAGCCCTGCTCGTACGACGCCCTGCTGCCGTGCGTGCTCGTCACGATCAGCGTCACGAGCGGTGACACCAGCGGCGAGGTGTTCACCATCGAGCAGTCGATCGGCGGCGCGGGCCGCCCGCTCACCGCCGGTGACGACATCCTCGTGCTCGCCGACCGCGCCTCGGACGGCACGACGATCTACTCGTTCTACGAGCACCAGCGCTCCACCCCGATGCTGCTGCTGGTGCTGCTGTTCGCCACGGTCATCGTCGTGTTCGGCCGCTGGAAAGGCGTCGGCGCGCTGGCCGGGCTGGCGATGAGCCTGGCCGTCATCATCCTGTTCGTGCTGCCCTCGCTGCTCGACGGCAACAACGCCGTGCTCGTCGCGCTGGTGGGCACCTCACTCATCGCCTTCGTCGCGCTCTATCTGGCCCACGGGGTGCACCCGACCACCAGCGTCGCCCTGGTGTCGACCTTCGCCGCGCTGGTGGTGACCGGGCTGCTGTCGTGGGAGTTCATCGCCGCCACACGCTTCACCGGCTACACCGACGACAGCACCCAGTTCCTCGACGCGCTGAGCGTGCCGATCGACCCGCGAGGCATCCTGCTGGCGGGCATCGTCATCGGCTCGCTCGGCGTGCTCGACGACGTCACCGTCACCCAGGTGTCGGCCGTGTGGGAGCTGCGCGCCGCGCAACCGTCGATGAGCTCGGGGGAGCTGGTGCGCGCCGCGCTGCGCATCGGCCGCGACCACATCTCGTCGACGGTCAACACGCTGTTCCTCGCCTATGCGGGCGCAGCGCTGCCACTGCTGCTGCTGTTCTCCGAGGCAGCGCAGGGCATCGGGTCGGTGGCCACCCGCGAGATCGTGGCCGTCGAGATCGTGCGCTCGCTGATCGGCTCGATCGGCCTGGTGTCGGCCGTGCCGATCTCGACCTGGCTCGCCGCCCAGGTGGTGCGCCCGCACGACCCGGCTGCGGCGACGGCGACGAGCGTGGAGGCATCTCGATGATCGCCTTCGGGGCCGACCTGCGCGAGCGGCTGGCCGCCAACCTCGCCGCGCACCGTCTGCACACCATCGACCCGGAGGGCCGCAAGCGCGCCGCAGTGGCCGTGGTGGTGGTCGACAGCAGCGAGCACGACGACCTCGTCGACCCCTACGCGTTCAGCGCCGAGGAGATGGCGGTGGTGCCGGGCGACATCACCGGCTTCGACGGCAGCATGCGCGGGGTGGCCGGCGGCGCCGCCTTCCTGCTCTGCCGGCGCGCCCCGCGGATGAACCGCCACGCCGCCCAGTGGGCCCTGCCCGGCGGGCGGGTCGACCCCGGCGAGTCGGCCGAGGAGACGGCGCTGCGCGAGCTCGACGAGGAGCTGGGTGTGCGACTGGCCGACGACCTGGTGCTCGGTCGCCTCGACGACTACGCCACCCGCTCGGGCTACGTCATCACGCCGGTGGTGGTGTGGGGCGGTGGCCGGCTCGACATCGTGCCCAACCCCGACGAGGTGGCCCACGTCTACCGCATCGGCCTGCACCATCTGCAGCGGCCCGATTCGCCGCGCTTCGTCACCATCCCCGAGAGCGAGCGCCCGGTGGTGCAGCTGCCCCTCGGCGGCGACCTGATCCACGCCCCCACCGGGGCGATCCTGCTCCAGTTCCGCTGGGTGGGCCTCGACGGCCGCACCGACGAGCGCGTGCACGACTTCGAGCAACCCGTGTTCGCCTGGGGCTGAGGCCCCGGATCGATCAGCCGGCCAGGGTGTCGCGGCCGGGGAACCGCACCCGGGTGAACGGCCACACCTCGGCCAACCAGTCGCGCACGGTGCGGGCGAGCACGGCGGCGAGCTCGGCCCGGTCGGCGCACACCCAGCAGCGCACCATCGCATCGGCCACACCCGTGTTGTCAGGGTCGATGTAGACGCAGCCGATCACCGTGGCGCCATCACCGTCGCCGTCGCCGTCG
>DAINND010000070.1:0-8665 GCA_036736065.1 Ilumatobacteraceae bacterium | reverse complement strand
CCGTCGCCGTCGCCGTCGAGCACGGTGTAGGCGAACGCCTCGCGCCGCGCGAACTCGCCGGCGTGCATCTCGAGGTCGGCGCGGTTGGCCTCGAGGCTCATCGGCACCGGCCAGTCGTCGCCACCCCACAGCTCGGCGGTGAACCCCGGGGTGGCGCGGATGTGCTCGATCGAGGTGGTCCAGGCACGGTGGTCCGAGGCGTTGTGCGCGGGCCCGAGCGGCACCAGCACGAACCCGTCACCGACCAGGCGCCGCGGCACCTCGAACCCGTCCGGCACCCATCGCGACCCGGGCGCACCGGCCGCGGGCGTCTCGGCCCCGGGCACGTCAGCTCCTGCCGGTGTGGCCGAACCCGCCGCCACGGTCGTCGCCCTCGAGGCTGTCGACCACCTCCCAGCGCACCGTGGCGAAGCGTTGGATCACCAACTGGGCGATGCGGTCGCCGCGGTGCACCTCGAACGGTGTCGACGGGTCGGTGTTGAGCAGGATCACCTTCAGCTCGCCGCGGTAGGCGGCGTCGATCAGGCCGGGGGCGTTCACCAGGGCGATGCCGTGGTTCAGCGCGAGCCCGCTGCGCGGCAGCACCCAGCCGGCGTGGCCCTCGGGGAGGGCGATCGCCACCCCGGTCGGCACCAGCACCCGGCCACCGGCGGGAGGCACCACCACGTCGACGCGCGAGCGCAGGTCGAGACCGGCGTCGCCCGGGTGGGCGTAGGCCGGCAGGGGCAGGTCGGGGTCGAGCCGGACGATCGGGATGTCCACCATGGCCTGCAGAGCCTACGCTCACGGTCGATGGACCCCGCGGCCCGCCCCCCGAGCGTCGACCGGCTGGCACGCTCGCTGGCCCCGTCGGGGCTGCCGCACGCCCTGTGCGTCGACATCGCCCGCGAGGCCATCGCCGCGGGCGACGTGGCGTCGGCGCCGGTGCGGGCCGAGGCGCTGCGGCGCACGCTGCTCACCGACGTGGTGAACGCCACGGGCGTGCTGCTGCACACCAACCTCGGCCGGGCGCCCGTGGCGATGCACCGCCCGGCGCGGGCGGTGAACGTCGAGCTCGACCTCGCCACGGGCGAGCGCGGCTCGCGCCAGCACGCCGTGGGCCAGTTGCTGGCCCGGCTGTGCCAGACCGAGGCGGCGATGGTGGTCAACAACAACGCCGCGGCCGTGCTGCTGGTGTGCGCAGCACTGGCCCATGGCCGCGAGGTGCTGGTGAGCCGTGGCGAGAGCGTCGAGATCGGCGGCTCATTCCGGGTGCCCGAGGTGATGGAGCAGTCCGGTGCCCGGCTCGTCGACGTGGGCACCACCAACCGCACCCGTCTCGGCGACTACCGGCGGGCGCTCGGACGGGCCCGCGCCGATGTGGCGATGGTGCTCAAGGTGCATCCGAGCAACTACCGGGTCGAGGGCTTCGTCGAGGACACCCCGGTCGAGCAGTTGGCCACCCTCGAGGTGCCCGTCGTGGCCGACATCGGCAGCGGCCTGCTCGACGCCACCTGCCCGTGGCTGGGCGGGCCTCCGCCGGCCTGGCTGGCCGACGAGCCCGCCGCGGTGCAGACCCTGGCCGCCGGCGCGGCACTGGTCACCTTCAGCGGCGACAAGCTGCTCGCCGGGCCACAGGCCGGGATCATCGCCGGGCGCGCCGACCTGGTCGAGGTGTGCATGCGCCACCCGCTCGCCCGGGCGATGCGGCCGGGCACCCTGGTGCTCGAGGCGCTGCAGGCCACGGCCTTGGCCTACCTGCACCGACGGGCCACGACCGAGCTCGCCTTCTGGAAGATGGTGGCCACGCCGCTGGCCGAGCTGCGCGCCCGGGCCGAGGCACTGGCCGCCCGCTGCCCGGGGGTGCGCGCCGAGCCGATGCTCGCCCTGCCCGGGGCAGGGTCGGCGCCGGGGATGGGCATCGACTCGTATGGGGTGGTGCTGGCCGGCGACCACCTGGCCAGGCTGCGCGCCGCGACGCCGCCCGTGGTGGCCCGGGCGCGCGAAGGCTCGACCTACCTCGACCTGCGCACCGTCGACCCGGCCGACGACGCCCACCTGGCGAGCCTGCTCGTCACGGCCGGCTGACACGACCGTGCGCGTCGTCGCCACCGCCGGCCACGTCGACCACGGCAAGTCGTCGTTGGTGCTGGCCCTCACCGGCACCGACCCGGACCGCTTCGCCGAGGAGAAGCGCCGCGGCCTGACCATCGACCTCGGCTTCGCCCACTTCACCCTGCCGAGCGGTGAGGAGATCGGCCTGGTCGACGTGCCGGGCCATGTGCGCTTCCTGCGCAACATGCTGGCCGGGGTGGGCGGCGTCGACGCCTGCGTGTTCGTGGTGGCCGCCACCGAGGGGTGGAAGCCCCAGAGCGAGGAGCACCTACGCATCCTGACGCTGCTCGGGTTGCGTCACGGCGTCGTGGCGCTCACCAAGTCCGACCTCGTCGACGACGAATGGCTCGACCTGCAGACGCTCGAGGTGGCCGACCGGCTGGCGGGAACGTTCCTGGCCGAGGCACCGATCGTGCCCGTCAGCTCGACCACCGGAGCGGGCCTCGACCAGCTGCGCGCCGCGCTCGACGAGCTCGTCGCCACCACCGAGCCGTCGGCCGACCGCGGCCGGCCGCGCCTGTGGATCGACCGGGCGTTCGCGGCCAAGGGCAGCGGCACGGTGGTGACCGGCACCCTCACCGGTGGGCGGATCCATCTCGACCAGCGCGTCGACGTGCTGCCCGCCGGGCAGACGGCGCGCATCCGCGCCATCCAGACCCACGGGCGCAGCGTCGACGAGGGCGGCCCCGGCCACCGCGTGGCGCTCAACCTGAGCGGTGTCGACCACCACCAGCTCGGGCGCGGCGACGCCGTGGTCGTGGGGGCGCAGTGGCGACCCAGCCGTCGGGTCGACGCCTCGCTCGAGGTGCTCGGCGCGCTCGACCACGAGGTGTCGCGCCGCGGGGCCTATGTGGCCTACATCGGCTCGGGCGAGTGGCCGGTGCGGGTGCGGATCCTGGGCGACCACGCGCTGCTGCCGGGCGAGCCGGGCGCAGTGCGGCTGCATCTCGCGGTGGCCCTGCCGCTGGTGGCCGGCGACCGCTACGTGCTGCGCGAGTCGGGCCGCAACGAGACCGTCGGCGGCGGTGAGGGGCTCGACGTCGAGCCGGTGCTGCCGGCCTCGCGGGCCCGGCCGGACCGCAGCATCGCCCGAGTGGTGGCCGAGCGCGGCTGGGTGCACGTCGACGTGCTGCGCGCCCTCACCGGCGCGGACGCCGTCCCGACGCTCGGCGACTGGGTGATCGACCCCGACGCGCTGGCAGCGATGCGCGCTGCGCTGGCCGCCCAGGTGGAGGCGGCCGGGTCGGCCGGGCTCGCTCTGGCCCCGCTCGCCGAGCGCGAGCGCCTGGTCGCGACCGGCCTCGACGGGGTGACCCTCGACGCCGGTCGGCTGCGCCCGGCCGGCGCTGTCGACGAACTGGCCGACCATCCGTTGCTGGCCACCCTCGCCGCAGGCGGTGCGGCCCCGCCGGACCTGACGCCCGCTGATCGACCGGTGGTGCGCGAGCTGGTCCGCCGCGGCTTGGTGGTCGAGCGCGAGGGCATCGCGTTCCACATCGGCGCGGTCGATGCCGCGGCGCGCACGATGGCTGCGCTGCTGGCCACGCACCCGGAGGGCGTGACGATGGCTCAGTTCCGCGATGCGCTCGGGGTGACCCGCAAGCACGCCCTGCCGCTGGCCAACGAGCTCGACGCCCGCGGCATCACCCGCCGGCGCGGCGACGTCCGGATCGGCGGCCCACGACTCCCCGCGGCACCGCCGGACGGTCCGTGAGGGTCTGCACCCGGCGGGCGGCGCGCTGCTCGCCGGCCGCCTCGGCCTCGAGCTGGCGGGCCGCCTTGGCGATGTTGACGTCGTTGGTGAGGATCTCGCCGAACTGCTCGGGGTCGGCGAGCAGCCAGCTGTGCGAGCCGTCGACCACGGTGCCCTGCACACCCGACGCGACGCAGAGCGCCTCGAACGACTCACGCGGGATGATGCCGTCACGCTCGGCCCAGATGATCGTCACCGGCAGGCCGCGGTCGCGCAGCTGCTCGAGCTCGGCGCGCAGGTCGGCGCGCCTGGCCAGGTTGGCGACCTTCACGAACGCCCGCGGGTTGCGCACGATGTTGGGCACCAGGTCCTCGGCGATGACGGGAAGCACCCGGGTGGCCTGACGGACCGGCCAGACGTCGCCGGGGAAGTGCAGGCCCCAGTCCCACAGCGGCCGTTCGGCGATCGAGCGCAGGGTGCCGCCGCTGCGCCAGGCCGAGCCGCCGATCGAGTTGACCAGCACGAGCGAGCGCACCCGGTCCGGATGGTCGTGCGCGAAACGGATCGACACGCCGCCCCCGAAGCTGTGCCCCACCACCACCATCGGCTCGTGCACGTCGAGCACGTCGAGCAAGTCGTCGACCCAGGCGGCGTAGCCGTGCAGCGAGAACTCGGCGGCGGGCAGTTCGGCCGAGCGGCCGAAGCCGGGAAGCGCCGGGGCGATGACCCGGACGCCTTCTTCGGCCAGCCGTTCGACGGCGTCGCGGTAGGTGTTGTGCCCGAGGCCCCAGCCGTGCAGCAGCAGCACCGGCATGCCGTTGCCGGCCACGCTGTAGGACGCGGGACGACCCTGCACCCAGGTCCGCTTCTCGACGGCGACCTGACGGGTGCTCCGCCGGGCGGCATCACCTGCGGTCATCGGCACCTCGCGCGGGACTCACCTCGGCGATGGTACCCACCCGGGGGATGACCGGGCATCCGACCTTGGTCCCGATGCTCGGACCGCCGACGTGCCGTCAGTCGGTGGTGGTCGCGCGGCGCTGTTCGCGGTAGTCGCGGGCGCCGCCCTCCTCGGGCTCGACTTCGAGGGTGACACCGTCGATGGCCACCACCCGCACCCGGTCGCCGCCCTTGACCGGGGTGGCACGGTTGGTGCGCGCCCGCCAGCGGGCACCGTCGACGGCGACCACACCGTCGGGGTCGATGTCGCCGACGGCATCGCCGAAGGCACCGATCATCCAGTCGCGGCCGATGGTGGGGGTGGCGAAGCGGGTGCGGACCATCGACGGCATGCCGACGATGAAGGCCAGCGCGCAGCCACCGATGCCGACGAGCAGGGTGAGCCAGCCGAGGCGCAGGCTGGTGCCGGGCAGCGACTCGTAGAGGAACAGGCTGCCGATCGCGACGAAGACGATGCCCACCCCGGTCCAGAACCGAGGGATGCCCACCTGCACGTCGACGGCGAAGGCCACCATGGCGACGACGAGCAGGGCGACGGCCCACGACCGGGCGGGCAGCTCGGCCAAGCCGAAGCAGCCGAAGAACGTGCACAGCGCGCCGACCACGCCGGCCACCCCCACACCTGCGGTGAACAGCTCGAACACGAGCAGGCCGAGGCCGATGAGGAACAGCAGGTAGGCCACGGGCGGGCTGGCGATGGTGTGGAAGAGCTGGTTGCCGAGGGTCAGCTTGGAGAAGCGCACCGTGGTGAGCGTCTGCTGCACCTGGCCCTCGTCGTTGACCTGCTCACTGGCGGTGTCGAGCACCACGCCGTCGGCCTCGACCCCGTCGAGGGCGAGCACCATGCTGCGGATGGTGGGCACGCCGAGGTCGTCGGTCTCGAGCTTGAGCGCGCCGAGCGAGCGGGCTTCCTGGAAGCTGAGCGAGCCGTTGCGCAACCGGTCGTCGGCCGCACCGAAGGTGAGCTGCTCGCCGTCGACGGTGAGCATCCTGCCGGTGTAGCCCATGCGGCTGCCGCTCACCATGGCGGTCACATCGGCGACGGCCATCAGCTGGGCGGGCAGGCCGTAGAGCCGGGCGCTTCCGGAGGGGCCGATCCAGATGCCGATCGGCACCGGCGCCGAGGCGACGCGCTCGATGAGGGCGCGCACATCCGCATCCGAGGCAACAGCACCGCCACTGGTCATCTGCAGCACCAGCGCCTGCGAACCACTGGCTTCGGCGCGCTCGATGGCCCGGTCGATGGCGTCGATGACGACCCCGTCGACCAAGCCGGTCACCTGCAGCACGTCGACCGGGGCGAGCGCCTCGTCGACGGCGCCGGCGTCGACGACACCGGTGTCGACAGGCTCCGGGACCGTGGTGGAGGCCGCCACGGTGCCAGTGAGCATCAGCCCGGCCGCCGCCACGAGGGGGGCGGCGATGACGGCCATGACTAGTCTGCGCACACGTGCCTCCGAAGCGCTTCGATCCGGGTGAGTTCCTGAGCAGCACCCGGGTGGTCGTCGTGGCCGGCAAGGGTGGTGTCGGGAAGACCACGGTAACCGCGGTTCTGGCCAGAGCCGCATGTGAAACCGGTCGCCGGGTGCTGGTGGTCGAGCTCGACGGCAAGCCGCACCTGCGCACGCTGGTGCGCGACACCCCGATGCTCGAGCTCACCGCCCCGGCCGCGTTGGAGGACTACCTCGACACGCACGGGTTGAAGCGGGTGGCCAAACGGCTCACCAGCAGCGGCATCATCGACGTGGTGTCGACCGCCGCGCCGGGCATCGACGACATCGTGGTGCTCGGCAAGCTCAAGCAGCTCGAGCGCAGCGGCGACTACGACCTGATCCTGGTCGACGGCCCTGCAGCGGGCCATGCGATCACATTCCTCATGTCGGCGCGCAGCCTGCTCGACACGGTGCGCGGCGGGCCGATCCGCACCCAGGCCACCGAGGTGCTCGAGCTGCTCGCCGATCCGGCGCGCTGCCAGGTGGTGCTGGTCACGTTGCCGGAGACCACCCCGGTGAACGAGGTGATCGAGACGGCCTTCGCCCTCGAGGAGCACGTCGGGGTGCAGCTCGGGCCGATCGTCGTGAACGGCGTCGACCGTGGCGAGCCGCTCGTCGTCGGCCCCGGCACCGATCCGGCGCTGGCAGCTGCGGCCCGCTACCGCACCAGCCGGCGGGCACTGCACGCGGCCGAGATCGCGCGGCTCACCGACCTGCTCGCACTCGACCAGATCCACCTGCCACACCTTCCCGTCGCCGGGCTGACCGCCGACGAGATCGACCATCTGGTGAGCGGGTTGCGATGACCTCGCGCAGCGACACCTCCCCTCCCCCCGAGCATGTGCAGCCACCGCTGGCCCGCGCCCTCGAGGCTGCCGAGGTGGTGGTGTGCTGCGGTTCGGGCGGCGGGGGCAAGACGACGACGGCGGCGACGATCGGCCTCGAGCTCGCCGGACGCGGGCGCCGGGTGGTGGTGGTCACCATCGACCCGGCCCGCCGTCTGGCAGATGCGCTCGGCCTGCCCGACGGCTTGGGCAACGAACCGGCCCGCCTGCCGCTGGTCGGTGCCGCTGGCGGCGAGCTGTGGGCGACGATGCTCGACACGGCGGCGACGTTCGACGGGATCGTGCGCGCCAACGCCAACGACGACGAACAGGCGGAACGGATCCTGGCGAACCGCTTCTACCGCAACATCGCCGGGGCGCTGAGCGGCACCCAGGAGTACATGGCCGCCGAGCGGTTGCACGCGCTGCACGCCGACCCGCGCTTCGACGTGGTGGTGGTCGACACACCCCCGAGCCGCCATGCGCTCGACTTCCTCGACGCCCCGGGCACCCTGGCACGGTTCCTCGACCATCCGCTGTTCCGCCTGTTGATGCTCCCCACGCGGCGCGGGTTGAAGGTGCTCAACGTCGCCACGCAGCCGGTGCTGCGCACCATCGGCAAGGTGGTGGGCGGCGAGGTGCTGGCCGACGCCGTGGCGTTCTTCCAGGCGTTCGAGGGCATGGAGACCGGGTTCCGGCGACGGGCCGACGAGGTGCTGGCGCTGTTGCAGGCCCCGGTCACCCGCTTCGTGCTGGTGGCGTCGCCGCGGCGCGACACCGTGGACGAGGCGGTGTTCTTCGCCGATCGGTTGCGCGAGTCGTCGCTCGGGGTGTCGGCCGTGGTGGTCAACCGCTGCACCCCGCGCTTCCCCGCCCCGCAGGTGGCTCGGCACGACGAGGACGCCGCGCTGTGGCGCAACTTCGACGAGCTGGCGGCGATGGCCACGGCCGAGGCCGCCCAGGTGGGCGAGTTGCAGGCGCATGCAGGCGCGGCGCCGCTGGTGTGGGTGCCCTTGCTGGCCGGCGACGTCCACGACCTCGACGGCCTGCGGGCGATCGCCGGGCTGCTCTTCGCTGCGGCCCCGGAGGCCGGGTAGCCTGCGCTCGTGCACATCCTCGTCGCCACCGACGCCGACTTCGTCCTCGACGCGGTCGTCGCTGCTCTCTCCGGACCCGACACCACCTTCACGGTGTGCCGCAACGGCCGCGACGTGGCCGGTGTCGTCGAGGCCCGCACGCCCGACCTCGCGATCCTCGACCTGCAGATCGGCTCCATGGGCGGCATGGCCGTCACCATGGCCCTGCGCCTCGACGAGAGCGCCGGCCGCCTGCCTCACGTGCCGGTGCTGATGCTGCTCGACCGCACTGCCGATCTGCACCTGGCCCGGCGCAGCGCCGCCGATGGCTGGATCGTCAAGCCGCTCGATGCGCTGCGCTTGCAGCGGGCCGTCGACGACATCCTCAGCCCGAAGGGCCCGGCCGTCGATCTGGCCGACACCGATGCCGTTGAGGAACAGCCGGTCGCAGCCGGATAGGATCTTCATCCGCTACGGGGTGTAGCGCAGCTTGGTTAGCGCGCCACGTTCGGGACGTGGAGGCCG
>DAINND010000069.1:0-11697 GCA_036736065.1 Ilumatobacteraceae bacterium | reverse complement strand
GAGCTGAACGCCGACGAGGCCGGGCGCGTGGCCGTCGACGCGACGGGGGGCGGCGAGGGCGATCTTGGCGAGCACCTCCGGGTCGCCGTTGATCACGCCGGGGTAGTTCATCATCTCGGCCACGCCGATCGCCCCGACCGCGTCGAGCAGCTCCTGCACCTCGGCAGGGCCGACGGCGGCCCCGGGGCTCTCGAACGGCGAGGCAGGCACGCAGCTCGACGCAGCGATGCCGAAGGTGAAGGGCAGCCCATCGGCTGCGTCGGCGAGGGCGGCCACGCCGCGCACGCCGAACACGTTGGCGATCTCGTGCGGGTCGGCGGCGACGGCCGTGGTGCCGTGGGGCAGCACGGCGCGCACGAACTCGTCGACCCAGAGCTTGGTCGACTCGAGGTGCATGTGCGCGTCGATCATCCCGGCCACCAGCGCCGCGCCGCCGACGTCGACCACCTCGTGCGCGTCGCGCGGCCCCCATCCGACCACCGCGCCGTCGCACACGGCGAGCTCGGTCGCCAGCCACTCGCGCGTGGTGGGGACGAACACGTGCCCGCCCGTGACGAGCAGGTCGACAGGCGCCTCGCCGCGGGCTGCAGCGAGGGCGCGGGAGGTGACGGAGCGACGGGCCATGCACCGATCACTCCCGACGCCGGGGCCGCTGTCAACGACGACCGGGCGGTAGCGTCGGGAGCGATGCGCCCATGACCGCCCGAACGAGCGTCGAACACTCGGCGACGCAGGGCGGCGCAGGTCGTGGCCGCGGTGCGCACGTCGGGCCGGCGCGGGTCGCCGGGCTCGGCGCCGTGCTCGGCGCAGCGATGCTGTGGTCGTTCGGCGGTGTGCTCGGGAAGTTGTCCGGGGTCGGCGGTGTGGTGCTGTCGGTCTGGAGGATGTGGCTGGCCACGGTGGTGATGGTGATCGTGGTGCTCGTCACCCGACGTCGGCCCACCTGGGCCGATCTGCGTCGGGCCGCGCCGCTCGGTGTGCTGTTCGGGCTGAACATCTGTGCCTTCTTCATCACGCTCCAGCACCTGAGCGTCGCCATCGCCGTGATCATCGGGGCGCTCACGCCGGTGGTGGCGCTGCCGATCGCGGCGGTCGCCTTCGGTGAGCGGCTCAGCGCGGTCAAGGTGGCGTGCGCAGTCGTGGCCGTGGCCGGTGTGGTCGCCGCCGTGCTGCTCGCCCCGGACACGCCGTCCGCGGACGGCGGCGGTGGATCGCTCGTCGGCTACGTGTGGGCGGTCGTGTCGCTGCTGGTGTGGGTGGCCTATCTCCTGGTCAGCAAGCGGGTGCGGACCCGTGTCGAGACCGTCCCGTTCATGTTCGTGATGTCGTTCGTCGGAGCGGTGACGGTGTCGCTGCTCGTCCCCTTCACCGCCGAGCCGGTGTCGTCGCTCGACGGCACGGGTTGGTTGTGGGTGGTGCTGCTCGCGATCGGGCCAGGCCTCGCCGGCCACGGGCTGCTGGTGTGGGCCCAGCCGCGCGTCGACGCGTCGGTGTCGTCACTGCTCATCCAACTCGAGCCGGTCGGCGCCACCGTGGCTGCTTGGGCCATCCTCGATGAGCGGGTGTCGCTCGGCCAGATGGTCGCGATGCTGGTGGTGCTCACCGCCCTCGGCGTGCTCGCCTGGCGCGAAGCGCGCGACGTGGGCCTGGCCCTCGACGAAGCGATCGCCTGAGCGGCCGGGGTAACGTCCGCTCATGCCGCTGCACCACGTTGCCTACGCCACCCGCGACGTCGAGGCCACGACGCGCTTCTACGAGGACCTGATGGGCTTCCCGCTCGTGCACACCGAGGTGCAGGCCCACGGTGAGAGCACGTGGATGCGGCACATCTTCTTCGACATCGGACCCGACGCCGACGGCAACCACGAGGCGATCGCCTTCTTCGCGTTCGAGGGTGTGGGTGAGCTGCCCGACTGGAAGACCGACCTGTCCTCGAGCGTCGGGGTGCCCGTGTGGGTCAACCACTGCGCGTTCCGGGCCACGGCCGAGCAGCAGGAGGAGGTGCGGGCGCGGATGACCGCCGCCGGCGTCGCCCCGCTGATGGAGGTCGACCACGGCTGGTGCCATTCGCTCTACTACGTCGACCCCAACGGCATCATGGTCGAGCTGTGTCGCGACACGCCGGGCTTCACCCCGAACCCGACCGAGGCGCACCGTCTGCTCACTGCCGACGCACGCGCCGAGTCGAAGGCCTGAGCCGTGCCCCGGCTGCGCCAGGTGGGCCGCGACGACGCCCACCCCTTCGCCCAAGCCGTCTACCACATGCTCTTCGGCGACCGCGACCCGGTGGCCGAGCCCGGCACTGCGTCGGGCACGCCGGGCAACTGGTGGACCGTGTTCGCCCTGGTGCCGGACGCCTTCGATCACACCACGGCGGGCTTCCAGTTCTATCGATCGCCGAACCGGGTGCTGTCGGCGCAGCTGCGTGAGCTCGGGCAGATCCGCGCCGGCTACACCGTGGGCAGCCAGTTCGTGTTCAGCCAGCACTGCAAGGCCTGTCGTGATGTCGGCTTCAGCGACGAGCAGGTCGCGGCGATCCCGGCCTGGTCGGTGGCCGACTGCTGGTCGCCGGTCGAGCGGGCCGTGCTGGCCTACACCGACTGCCTGGTGCTCGAGCACGGGCGCGTGCCCGACGCAGTCTTCGCCGAGCTCCAGAAGCACCTGTCCGACGAGGAGATCCTCGAGCTCACCTACATCACCGCCACCTACGCGATGCACGCCACGATGAGCCGTGCGCTGCGCCTCGAGTACGACGACGTCGCCGACCGTGTGGTCGAGGTGGCCGACCCGGCGGGGCGCTTCGGTGGGCTCGACGTGATGGCCGTCGTCGACACCGAGGCCGACGAGCCCGGCTGACGAGCGTGCGTCGCGTGCGTCGCGTGTGCCGCTGCGGCGCTGCGACAATGGCGGCATGGAGATCTTCGAGTCACGTCTGCCCGGGGTCGGAGTGCGCTACGAGTTCACCACGTCCGCCGGTGAGCACGTGGGCGTGCTGGTGCGCCGGGACGGCCGTCGCGAGCTGTTGCTCTACGGCAGAGACGACCCGGACTCGTGCCGCGCGTCGCTGCTGCTCTCGACCGAGGACGCCGTCGCGCTGGTGGAGCTGTTCGGTGGCTCCAAGGTCACGGAGCGCCTCGGTGAGCTCCGCCACGGGGTGGAGGGTCTGTCCATCGAGTGGGTCACGATCCCCGCCGAAGGGGGCTTGTCGGGGCGCTCCATCGGCGACGGCCGCGTCCGGACCGCGACCGGCGCCTCGGTCGTCGCCGTGATCCGCGGTTCGACGTCGTACCCCGGTCCGGGGCCGGAGTTCGTGCTCGAGCCGGGTGACGTGGCTCTGGTGACCGGCTCTGCCGATGGCGTGCACCTCGCCTCCGTGGTCATGACCGGCCGCGGGATCGCCTGACCCCCGATGCCGGGCCCACCCGTGCTCGCCACCACCGTGATCGCCGCGGGCGGCAGCGGCGGGAGCGTCCTCATCGAGCTCGGTGTCGTGCTGCTCGTGCTCGCCGTGCTCGGTCGACTGGCGGCGCGTGCCGACCTGCCCTCGATCCCGCTCTACCTGCTCGCGGGGCTGCTGATGGGTGAGGGGAGCCTCCTCCCGCTCGACGCGAGCACTGAGTTCATCCGGGTCGGCGCCGATGTCGGCGTGGTCCTGCTGCTGCTGTTGCTCGGCCTCGAGTTCGAGCCGCAGGAGCTGCGCGACGGTCTGCGCGCCAACTGGATGGCCGGCGGGGTCGACCTGGTGAGCAGCTTCGTGCCCGGTTGGCTGATGGGCCTCGCCCTCGGCTGGAGCCCGACGAGCGCGCTGCTCCTCGGCGGTGTCACCTACATCTCCTCGTCGGGCATCATCGCCAAGTTGCTCGGCGACCTCGATCGGCTGGGCAACCGCGAGACACCGGTCGTGCTGTCGGTGCTCGTGATCGAAGACATCGTGATGGCCGTGTTCCTGCCGCTGTGCGGCGTGCTGCTCGTCGGCGCGTCGCTCGCCGAGGGTGCGGTGTCGATCGCCGTGGCGCTGGTCGTCGTGGCCCTCGCGTTCGTCGTGGCGCTGCGCTGGAGCGGGGCGCTGAGCCGGGTGCTCGACACCCGCTCGGCCGAGTTGCTGCTGCTCACCGTGCTCGGCCTCACGTTCTTCGTCGCCGGGCTCGCCGCCGAGGTGCAGGTGTCGGCCGCCGTGGGGGCGTTCTTGCTCGGGGTGATGCTGTCGGGTCAGATCGCCGAGCGCGGACGGGCGCTGCTCGAGCCGATCCGCGACGTGTTCGGTGGATTGTTCTTCGTGTTCTTCGGCCTGCAGATCGACCCCGCCACGCTCGGCCCGGTGCTTCTGCCCGCGCTGGGGCTCGCTGCCGTCACGGCGGCCACGAAGGTCGGCACGGGTTGGTGGGCGGCTCGACGCGCCGGGATCGGACGAGCCGGGCGGATCCGGGCCGGTGTCTCCCTCGTGCCACGCGGTGAGTTCTCGATCGTGATCGCCGGCCTCGGTGTGGCGGCCGGCGTCGAGGACGACCTCGGCCCGCTCGCGGCCTGTTACGTGCTGGTGCTCGCGGTCGCCGGATCGCTGGCCATGCGCTACGTCGACGGTCGGCGTCGACGCGGGTCGCGGCCGAGGCGCGCGGCGGTCGGCTGACGGCAGTTCGTCACTGCCGGTAGCTCACCACCACCGGCGCATGGTCGCTCCAGCGCTCGGCGTAGCTCGGGGCGCGGTCGACACTGTGGTCGACGGCCCGGTCGGCGAGGTCGGGCGTGGCGATCTGATAGTCGATCCGCCATCCGGCGTCGGTGTCGAAGGCCCGCCCGCGGAACGACCACCACGTGTACGGCCCGGCCACGTCACCGGCGAGCCGGCGGGCGACGTCCACCCAGCCGAGCCGGTCGAACCAGTGGTCGAAGCGGGCCCGCTCGTCCGGATGGCAGCCGGCCACGCCGATGTTGCCCTTCCAGTTCTTCAGGTCGATGTCGCGGTGGGCGACGTTCAGGTCGCCGGTCAGCAGCACGTGGCGCCCGTCGGCGCGCAACCGTTCGAGCCGCGCGGTCGCCGCATCGAACCAGGCGAGCTTCTCGGCCATGCGCGCCGGCACGTCCGCGTCGCCCGTATGGGCGTAGGCCGACACCACGGTGAGCAGCGCCCCGTCGGCGAGGCGCACATCGGCCTCGATCCACCGCCCGGTTCCCGCGAAGCACGGCTCATCGGCGCCGTCGTCGCTCGCGTCGATCGGCAGATGGGTGACCACGGCCACGCCCGCGCGCCCCTTGGCCGTCGCTTCGGCGTGCACGACACGCCATCCCTCGCCGAACACCTGGGCGACCAGCTCGGGCACCAGCGCGTCGGGAGCGCGGACCTCCTGCAGGGTGACGATGTCGGGCTCACGTCGGTAGACCCAGCCCTGCATGCCGTTGCGCGCAGCGGCGCGCAGGCCGTTCACGTTCACCGACGCGACGGTGAGTGGGCGTCGGCGGCTCGGTCGGGTCATGGTCGCACCACGGGGCGGGATGCTACCCAGATCGGCCTCGGGCGAGGTCGGCCACGGGCAGCCCGATGGAGGTGGTGGCAGTCGGGCGTGCGCGCCAGACTGGTGGCGTGTCGAGCCCTTCGGATCCCACCTACGCCGTCGTTTGGCCGCGGTCGCCACTCGGTGTGCGCCCGGCACGGCTGGCGCCGCGCCTCGACAGCCTGGATGGCCGACGGATCGGGTTGCTGTGGGACTACATGTTCCGCGGTGAGGAGCTGTTCCCGGTGCTCGAGCGCGAGCTCACGGCGCGCTACCCGGGCGTCGAGTTCGTGGGCTACGACGTGTTCGGCAACGTGCACGGGCCGGACGAGGCCCAGGTGGTCGGCGAGATCCCGAGCGTGATCGCGGCGCGTGGCGTCGATGCGGTGGTGGCCGGCGTCGGCGCTTGAGGCAGCTGCACGCCCGCCGTGCTGCGGGCAGCCGTTGCTGCAGAGGCCGTCGGCACCCCGTCGGTCTCGCTCGTCACCGAAGGCTTCGTCCGCCAGGCCCTGGCCACCGGCCGTGGACTCGGCTTCGACGGGATGCGCCTCGCCGTGCTCGCCGGCCATGTCGACAGCCAGACCCACGACGAGATGATCGCCGCGTTCGTGGCCGCGACGGTCGAGCAGGTGATCGACGGGCTCACCCGGCCGGTCGACGACACGGTCGGCGCGCCCGCCGAGCCAGCTGCGCTCGACGTGGTCGTCACCGGCACGATCGACGAGGTGGTCGCGCACTTCGTCGCTCAGGGCTGGAGCGACGGCGTGCCGTTCGTGCCGCCGACGCGCGACCGGGTCGAGGCGTTCATCGCTCCGAGCGGGCACGACCCGTGGCGGATCCTCGGCGTCGCCCGGCCCTCCGGGCGCGACATCACCGTGTGGTCCGTGGCGGTCAACGGCGTGATGGCCGGCTGCCGGCCCGAGCACCTGCCCGTGCTGCTGGCGATCGCCCAGGTGCTGGCCGACCCGCACTACGGGGTCGAGCACTCCGGCAACACCACCGGCGCCGATGCGCTCGTGGTGCTCGACGGACCGAATGCGGCGAGCCTCGGCTTCCACAGCGGCCAGGGGGCGCTGCGCGAAGGCGCTCCGGCGAACACCACGGTGGGACGGTGGTTGCGGCTCTACCTGCGCAACGTGTGCGGGTTCACCGCGGCCGAGCACGACAAGGCGACGTTCGGCAACAGCGCCCGCGTCGTGCTGACCGAGGACCACGCCGCGCTCGCGGCGCTCGGCTGGCCGCCGCTGGCCGTCGACTTCGGTTTCGGCCCCGACGACGATGTCGTCACCGTCGGCCGGATCAACAGCGGGCTGATCCTCGGCAGTGTGTTCGGCGCCAGCCCGGAGACCGTGCTGCCCTATCTCGCCGACGGCCTCACCCGGGTGACCGGGTGGGACCTCACCCACGTGTTCGGTCTCGGCCGCGGGCAGTACCGGCCGCTGCTCGTGCTGTCGCCGCTCGTGGCGGGCGTGTTCGCCCGTGCCGGCTGGTCGCGCGACGACCTGCGTCGCGCGCTCTACGAGCGGGCGCGCATCCCGGCGCGGACGTTCGAGGCCCTCATCGGCGAGTGGACCAACCTCACCGCCGGTCGCCGCACCCTGGTCGACCTCGTCGCGGCCGGCGAGGTGCCGCCGGTGTTCGCCGAGTCCGACGACCCGGCGCGCCTGGTCCCGATCGTCACCGACTGGAGCTGCCTGCTCGTCGCCGTCGCCGGCGACCCCGGCCGGGCCAACGCCTACGTGATGAGCAACGACGGTCCGCACGGTGACTGGACCTCCAAGCTCGTCGACCTCGCCCGGTCGAGCGATCTGGTGTGCCGCATCGACCGGCCCGAGGGCTGCGCCTGACGGAGCATCCGTCACCCGCGCGTGTGCGCTGCCTACGCTCCCACGCCGTGCCCGACGCTCACGACCACTCGACGGCCTGGTGGCGCCAGGCCGTCGTCTACCAGGTGTATGTCCGCTCGTTCGCCGACGCGGACGGCGACGGCACCGGCGACATCGACGGCCTGCGCAGTCGGCTCGACCACCTGGTCGATCTGGGGGTCGACGCGATCTGGCTCAACCCCTGGTACCGCTCGCCGATGCGCGACGGCGGCTACGACGTCGCCGACTACCGCGACATCGACCCGCGCTTCGGCACCCTGGCCTCGGCCGAGGCACTGATCCGCGATGCCCAGTCGCGCGGCATCCGCGTGATCGTCGACCTGGTGCCGAACCACACGTCGGACCAGCACCGCTGGTTCCAGGAGGCGTTGGCTGCACCGCCCGGGCACCCGGCGCGGAGCCGCTACATCATCCGCCCGGGTCGCGGGCCGGACGGCTCCGAGCCGCCCACGGACTGGCGCGCCGTGTTCGGCGGACCGGCCTGGCACCGGCTGCCCGACGGCGAGTGGTACCTGCACCTGTTCGACATCAGCCAGCCCGATCTCAACTGGGACCACCCCGAGGTGCGCGCCGAGTTCATCGACGTGCTGCGCTTCTGGCTCGACCGCGGCGTGGACGGCTTCCGCGTCGACGTGGCCCACGGCATGGTGAAGGACCCGGCCTTCCCGGACATCGGCGAGCGCGCGCTGCTGCTGTCGACTCCGATGTTCGACGACCACCCGCACTGGGACCGCGACGAGGTGCACGACATCGTGCGTGAGTGGCGAGCCGTGCTCGACGAGTACGGGGCGATGATGGTGGCCGAGGCCTGGGTGCGTCCGTCCCGCCTGGCGCTGTACCTGCGGCCGGACGAGTTCCACCAGTCGTTCAACTTCAGCCTCCTCGATGCGCCGTGGGACCCCGAACGGTTCCGGACGGTCATCGAGCGGTCCGTGGCCGCTGCGGAGGAGGTGGGGGCCACATCCACCTGGGTCGTGTCCAACCACGACGTCGTCCGCCATCCCACGCGCTACGCCCTGCCCGCCGGGGCGGAGTGGCGCGACCTCTACACGGCACCGCCACCGGTCGATCTCGATCTCGACCGCGGCCTGCGCCGGGCCCGGGCGGTGGCGCTGCTGACCCTGTCGCTCCCCGGCTCGGCGTACATCTACCAGGGCGAGGAGCTCGGCCTGCACGAGGTGCTCGACCTGCCCGAGGACGTGCTCGACGACCCGACGTGGGAGCGATCGGAGCACACCGACCGCGGCCGCGACGGATGCCGGGTGCCGTTGCCGTGGGACCGCTCGGGCCCGTCGCACGGGTTCGGCTCGGGCCCGGCCTGGCTGCCCCAGCCGGCGTGGTTCGCCGACTGTTCGGTCGAGGCCCAGCGCGCCGATGCCGGCTCGATGCTGCACCTCTACCGTCAGGCGCTGCGCCTGCGCCGCCACCTGCTCGTGGGTGACGAGTCGCTCGAGATGGTCGACCTGGGGCCCGAGGTGGTGGCCTACCGGCGCGGCACGGGCCTCGTCTGTGCCGTGAACATGGGGTCACACGCGGTGCCCCGGCCACCCGGCGAGGTGGTGCTCGCCTCGGCCGAGCTGTCCGGTGACGAGCTGCCCGCCGACACCGCCGTGTGGGTACGGATGTCCTGACCTGGACGGATACCGGCACGTTCGCGCCGATTCCGGACTGTTGACGGGGAATGTCCACTCGGCCACGCGGCGTGGCGGCAGCTCGAGGTGCTCCATGGTGAAACCAGAGATGATGCGACGGGTCGCACTTGCCGCGTTGGCTGCGCTGCTCGTCGGTGGTGGCGTGATCGTGGCCTCGGCCGCCAGCCTCGGCGGTGTGCGCAGCGAGCAGTTCGGCGCCGCCGCAGCCATCGTCGCCGCCTGCGACACCGACGGTGTCGACGTGGACTACACCAACACCTACGCAGCTGCGGCGCAGGAGTACATCGTCGAAGAGGTGCAGATCAGGGATGTCGCGTCGGGTTGCATGGGGCTCGAGGTGAAGCTCACCCTCATCAACAGCGCCAACGCCACCCTGTGGATCGGCACGGCCACCGTCACCGCTTCGACCGTCGTGCTCGACGTGCCGACGGCCTCCGCAGTGAGCAGCGCCGCCGTGAGCAAGGTCGCGATCCTCATCGCCGGCTGATGCGTCGACATGGCCGCGGGATCGTGCTCGTCGTGATCGTCGCGATGCTCACCCCGGCCCTGGCCGATGCCGACGACCTGGGTGGCCTGCGCCCGGGCACGATCACCGTCGCCAGCCCGGGCGACCTGCCGGTCGTGCCGACGATCATCATGGCCGACTGCTTCTGCCCGCCCGACAGGTCGATCAACAAGGAGCCCCCGCAATACGTCGGCTCGGGGACGTGGGACGCGAACAACGCATGGCGGCGCAGCAAGGGCGTGCTCTACCCTCCGACCGTCGGCGAGAGCAATCGACTGGCCCTGTACGACGCGGGGAGGACGGACCTCGCCGTCGAGGCCACACTCGTCAGAACCGATCCCGCGTCGCGGCTGGGGTTGGTGGTGCGGTCGGACGGTGAGCGCGCCCCCTCGACAAGTGTCCGCCTGGTGGCCTACCTCGAGGACAGGGAAGTGCTGCTCGTCGCCGTGCTCGGCGGGACGAAGCAGACGATCGCCAACGAGATGGGGGTGGCGCCGCCGACGACGACGAGGCTGCGCGGCGAGGTCGTCGAGGACGCGGTGCGGGTGCTGGCCGACGGGGTCACGCTGATCGACACGATGCTCCCAGCAGATGTCCACAAGACGTTGGCGGGGCTCACCTTCGTGGGCCTGTTCTCCGAGTTGGCGAGGAACGAACGGGTCGACGACATGCTGGTGACGACGTGGCCGCTGTGACCGCAACGGGCGTGACCGAACTCGGCGCGACCGAGCCGGCCGTACGCCGTGGCCGCCGCTGGTGGGTGATCGTCTCGACCGTGCTGTCGGTCGCGCTGCTGCTGGCGGTGGTCGCCGTGGCTGCCCTCTACTGGCCGTCGCGGTTCGGCGGCAGCCATGCCGTGGTGCGCGTGTCCGGGCAGTCGATGGAGCCGACGTTGCGCAGCGGCGACATCGTCATCGTGCGGGCCCTCGACGAGTACGCGCTCGGCGACATCATCGTCTACCCCGGGCGCGACGAGACGGGCGAGGTGCGCGGCCATGTCATCCACCGGGTGGTGGCCGGCGACGCCGTGAACGGCTATGTCACCCGTGGCGACAACCGGACCTCCGACGACGTGTGGCGGCCCACCCCGGCCGAGATCGATGGTGCCGTCGTGCGCACCCTGGCCAGCGGTTCGGTGCTCGGCTCACTGGTGTCCGTGCTCACCCGGCCGCTCGGCCTCGCGTAGATCGCCGGCGGGCTGGTGTTAATCGCCGACTCGCGGCAAACCGCCCGCCACGGCACGACCGATGTGGGCGCCGCGCCCCGTCGGCGTCGCCGCGGACCGGTCGACGGCATCCCCTACGGCTGGGTGCCGGCGCCTCCGGTGCCGCCCCTTTCGGTTGCTGCGCCCGCTGCGCCTGTTGCGCCGCCTGCGGCGGTCGACCTCGCCTCGCTCGTGCGCGTGACTGCGCCTGTCGCTGCGCCTGCCGTCGCGCCGGCGTCGAGCGTCACGGCGGCCACGGTCGCCGAGCTGCTGTTGAGCAGGTTGCAGGCCGAGACGGCCTCACTCGACGAGCTGCAGGTCCGCTGGGCGCACGAGGACGAGCCCGCTGTCGGGCACGACGGACGCCCGGTCGCGACGATCGGCTGAGCCGCCGTACACTCCGCCCATGGCCGATGGGGCGGGAGACTCGATGAGCCGACTCGGCAAGGCGCTCGGCACCGGGTCGCTGACCTCGCGGGCCAAGGCCGCCATGGCGACGCTCAAGGCCGAGTACGAGGCCGGCAAACGTGGTGACGACGGTCCGTCGGCCGAGCTCTGGGCGCCGCCACGCCGCCAACTCGACGCCTTCATCGGGCTGCTCAGCGGGTTGCGGCCCGGCTCCAGGCCGGTGTCGCCCGAGCCGACACCCGAGCCGACATCCGAGTCCCTGGCGGCAGATGCCGACGAGCTGAGCGGCCTGCTCGGCAGGGTCGACTGGGCGGCCGTGCGCGAGAGCGCATCGACCCGCTCGGCCGATGCGACTCGCGCCGTGCGCTCGATGGCGGCCGAGGTCGACTGGGAGCGCGTGCAGCCGATGGCCCGCCAGGCCTCGAGCCTGCTCATCGCCGCCGTGGGCGACGGGCAGGGGGCCGACGGCGGGCGCGCGGGTGGGGAGGTGGGGCCGGGGGGGGGGGGGCAGGGGGGGCGCGGGGGGGGGGGGCGGGGGCGCCGGGGGGGGGGG
>DAINND010000068.1:0-11851 GCA_036736065.1 Ilumatobacteraceae bacterium | reverse complement strand
GTCGGCCGGCGTCCGCTCGATCAGCTCGGCGACCGGACGTCGTCGACGTTGCGCAGCGATGACCACCGGGCCGTATTCGACGAAGCTGCCCGCATCGACGAGGTCCGCGACGTTCTCACGCGCAGTGCGCCGCCCCACGGCGCGCCGTCGATCGACCGCCTCGGGCCTCGCCTCGTCGAAGCCGACGCGGTGCCGCTCGACGGCCTCGGCCAGGTCGGCGCGGAGGTGGTCGAGGTCGACCACCGCGGCATCGCTCGCCGCAGCGACGGCGTCGACCGCGCCTGGCCGGACGTGGGCCACCACGGCGCCCTGGGCGACGGTCTCACCGACGGCGACCAGGACCTGCTCGATCACCCCGCTCGACGCCGCCTCGATGGCATGGTGCATCTTCATCGACTCGATCAGCATCACCTGCTGGCCAGCCACCACCGCCTGTCCGACGGTGACGTCGACGGTGACGATCGTCCCCTGCATCGGAGCCACCCCGTGCGCGCTCGACATGGACCCGCACCGTAGTTGCCCGGCTCGTCGGGTACCGTGCCGACGTGGCCGAGGCAGTGGAGCTCGAGATCGCCGGCCGTGTGGTCCGGGTCTCCAACCCGCACAAGGTGTTCTTCCCGGCGATCGGCGCCACCAAGCTCGACCTCATCACGTACTACCTCGAGATGGAGCCGGTCGTGATGCGGGCGATGCGCGACCGGCCGGTGATGCTGCAGCGCTTCCCCGACGGCGTGGAAGGTGGCTCGTTCTTCCAGAAGCGCATCCCCTCCGGAGCCCCGGGCTGGCTCACCACGATGGTGGTGCGCACCCCGAACGGCGCCCCGTCGAACGCACTGGTGATCGCCGACCTCGCCCACCTGGTCTGGGCCGTCAACCTCGGCTGCATCGGCTTCCACTCGTGGCCGCTGCGGCGCACCGATCCCGAGCACTGCGACGAGCTGCGCATCGACCTCGACCCTGGGCCGGGCACCACGCTCGACATGGCCCGTGAGGCCGCTCGCGAGACCCACGAGCTGTTGCGCGAGCACGGTCTGCGCCCGTTCCTCAAGACCAGTGGCGGGCGCGGCCTGCACGTGTACGCCCGGCTCGCCCCGCAGTGGACCAGCCTCGCCGTGCGCACCGCCGCCGTGGCCGTGGCCCGCGAGCTCGAACGGCGCCGCCCGGAACTGGTGACGGCCGCATGGTGGAAAGAAGAGCGCGGACCACGCGTGTTCGTCGACTACAACCAGAACGCTCCGCACAAGACCGTCTTCGCCCCGTGGTCGGTGCGCGCACGTCCCGGAGCGCAGGTCTCCTGCGCCCTCGAATGGCACGACCTCGACTCCGCCGAGCCGGACGCGCTCACCATCCGCAACGTCCCCGAGCGGGTCCGTGCGCACGGCGACCCCTGGGCGGCGATGGACGACCACCCGTGCTCGCTCGAGCCCCTGCTCGCTCTGGCCCGACGCGATCACGAGGCCGGCCTTCCGGACGCGCCCTGGCCGCCGGAGTACCCGAAGATGCCGGGCGAGGCGACCCGCGTCACCCCGAGCCGAGCGAAGAGGCCGACTGACTAGTCTGCGGTCGTGGACGTCCGCCCCCATCCGCTCTCGAACGGCTTCGAGTGGCACCGCGCGGTCACCACTCCCCGCCTGCTGACCCACGACCAGGTCGAGCAGTACCACTGCGACGGCTATGTGCTCGTCGACGACGTCATCGACCCCGCCACCATCGACGAGTTGCGCCACGCGATCGACGAGCACGAGGCTGCGGTCGAGGGCTTCCTGCGGCAGTTGCCGGACCAGACGATGTTCATCGCCACCGCAGACAAGATCACCTTCACGGTGCACCTCGTCAGCCGGTGCGAGCCCGCCCGGCGTCTCGCCCACCACCCGGCGCTCGTCGGCATCTGCCACGACCTCGTCGGGCCCGACGTGCGCCTCTACTGGGACCAGGCGGTCTACAAGAAGCCCGAACCGGTGCGCGAGTTCCCCTGGCACCAGGACAACGGGTACGCCTTCGTCGACCCCCAGCAGTACCTCACGTGTTGGGTGCCGCTCACCGACGCAACGGTCGACAACGGCTGCCCGTGGGTGATGCCCGGCCTCCACCGGAAGGGCACGCTGATCCACGACGCCACGCCGGGCGGGTTCCAGTGCCTGCACGACAGCACCGGCGCCGTACCGGTCGAGGCGAAGGCGGGCAGCGTGGTGGTGTTCTCGTCGCTCACCCCGCATCGCACCGGGCCCAACGTGACCGATGCGACGCGCAAGACCTACATCCTCCAGTACGCGCCGAGCGGCGCCGAGGTCGTCGACGTCGATACTGGCGCACGCACGCCGCAGGCCGATCCCGCCCGCCAGTTCGAGGTGCTCGTCGGCGGGCGGCCGACGGGTGCCTGATCGACCGGCGCCCGTATCGGCGCGCACCGTCTCGCAGCACTACCGTCAGGCTCATGACCGCGATCAATCCAGGTGACGCTCGCAGCAGTGGGCCCAGCTACCAGGACCTGGTGGCGCTCGACACCCGTGACGTGCCCGTCGCCCTGCGCTCGACCTCGTACCGCTACCAAGGTTCGGCCGACGTGGCGAAGCGGCGCTACACGTCCCCGGCGTTCGCTGCGCTCGAGCACGAGTACGTGTGGCGCCGCACATGGCAGATGGCCTGCCGCGAGGAGGACCTGCCCAAGCCCGGCAGCCATGTGGGCTACGACGTGGGCGACGAGTCGCTCATCGTCACCCGCGGCTCTGATGGCACCATCCGCGCCTTCCACAACGCCTGTCTGCACCGCGGCACCAAGCTGCGCACCGAGGACGGTCGGGTCGGCTCGTTCCGCTGCCCGTTCCACGCCTGGACCTGGGACATCGCCGGCAACCTGTCGTACCTGCCCTGTGAGTGGGACTTCCCACACCTCGCCGACGATCCGGCTCGACGCAACCTCCCCGAGGCCAAGGTCGCCCTGTGGGAGGGCTTCGTGATGGTCAACCTCGACCCGGCCGCCGAGCCGTTCGAGACCTACGCCCGTGTGCTCGTCGAGCACTTCCCGCAGTTCGACTACGGGCGCCGCTACAAGGCGTTCCACGCCGTGAAGGAAGTGCCGGCCAACTGGAAGGTGGTCATGGAGGCCTTCGCCGAGGCCTACCACGTGATCGCCACCCACCCGCAGATCTCGGAGTTCTCCGCCGACGCCAACAGCGAGTACGCGATCTGGCCGGACACACCCCACGTCACCCGTTTCGTCAACGCATTCGGGGCGCAGAGCCCGCATCTGAGCGACACACTGAGCGAGCAGCAGATCGCCAACGCCTACGTCGCCTTCAGCGCCCGCTCCGCGTCGGCCACGGCGCCGGAGATCCCCGAGGGCGGTTCGGCGCGCACCTTGGTGGCCGAACTGTTCCGCCAGCGGATGTCCGGCCTCTACCAGGCCGATCTCAGCTCCGCGTCCGACACCGAGATCCTCGACGCCATCCTCTACAACATGTTCCCGGCCTTCGCCCCGTGGGCCGGCGTCGGCCAGCCACTCGTCTACCGCTGGCGACCCGGACCGACCCCGGACACCTGCTACATGGACGTCATCCGCCTGGCACCGGTGCCCGATGATGGTCCTCGCCCGGCACCGGCGGAGTGCACCGTGCTCACCCTCGAGCAGTCGTGGCACGAGGCACCCGGCATGGGGGGCCTCGCCGCAGTGTTCGAGCAGGACATGGCCAACCTGCCTCGCGTCCAGGCCGGGCTGAAGAGCAGCGGCAAGTCGTCGGTCACGTTCGGCAACTACCAAGAGGCGCGCCTGCGGCTGTTCCACCGCCTGATCGACCGGTACATCCTCGACGGCCTCGAGGCCGACGGGCGCGACCGCTCCGAGGTCGAGCCCTTCCTCGTCCCCGAGGGCTGATCAGGTGTTGAACTCGGCGATCAGCGGCGCGTAGCGGTCCATCGTCGCCAGCGCCGCATCGCGGTCGAGCGGCGGGAGGCCGAGCGCCACGAACGAGGCGCCGTCGTCGCGGAGTTGCGCAAGGTGCTCGCTCGTCGCCTTCGGGCCGAACACACCCAGCCGCAGCGTCGAGGGGTCACGCCCCTGGTCGGTCGCGAACTGCTGCAGCCGACGCCACTCGGCGGCGATCGGCCAGCGCCCTTCGATCGGCATCCACGCATCGCCGTACTCGCAGATGTGCCGGAAGTGCAGGTCGGTGGGTGACGCACCGACGACGATCGGAGGATGAGGGAACTGGACCGGCTTCGGCCACGCCCACGACGCCTCGAAGCGCACGTACTCGCCGTCGAAGCTGGCCTCCTCCTCGGTCCACAGCGCCTTGCAGGCGAGGATCTTCTCGCGGACCACCTTGCGCCGGCGGGCGATGTCGACCCCGTGGTGCTCCATCTCCTCGTGGTTCCATCCGAAACCGATGCCGAGCATCGCTCTGCCCCCGGAGAGGTGGTCGAGCGTGGCGACCTCCTTCGCGAGCCACAGGGGGTCGCGCTGCGCCACGAGGGTGATGCCCGTGGCCAGCTTGATCGTGGTGGTGACGGCAGCACACGCTGCGAGCGCGAGGAACTGGTCGTGAGTGCGCCAGTACTCCTCGGGCAACGGCGGCGCCCCCTCGCGCCCACCCCAGGGGGTGCGCCGCGAGACCGGGATGTGCGAGTGCTCCGGGAACCACAGCGAGCGGAAGCCGCGCGCCTCGGCCTCACGGGCGAGCTCCACGGGTTGGATGCCGCGGTCGGTCGGGAAGATGACGAGTCCGATGTCCACACCGGGACCGTAGCAAGCAGCGGCCCAGGAGGGTGACAGGTCGGGTTCCCCCGGAATCACGAGAGTCTCTCCGGATATGTCGGCATCGGCATGAGGGGAGTGACCGACCTCCCCCGAAGTCCACCCCCGTCAACGCTGCATCAAGGAACCGTACGCGGGACCGTCATTCGGGCACCTGTTCGCCGCGGAGAGTGAGGATGTGGGTGGACGAGATCGACCCGACGACGTTCGGACCGAACAACGCTGGGACCGACGACGCCGACGTCCCCGACATCCTCGATGCTCCTGAGGGCCTCCCGGAGCATCGACCGCTCCGCGAGCACGTGGTCCGCACCCTCGCCGCACCCGAACCGGCGCTGCAGCCCCTGGTCATCCAGCCGATCTCCAGCACCGACACGAAGCCATCGATGGACCTGGCGCGCATCTCCGTCGGCGCCGTGGCCATCGTGTCGGTGATCATCGCTGCCCCCTCCTCCGTCCGGCCGCACCTCACCCCCAGCGCCACCGGTGCCGGCGCCGCCGACGTGCGCACGCCTGTCGATCCCCCGGCCGCGCCGACGACCGGCTCGTCGGAGGGCGCGCCCCGACGTGGCCCGAGCCGCATCGACTGGGGCGACGACTACCACCATGTGGTGGTGACCGCCGCGGTCCTCGGTGCCGAGCCCGCCGCGCCCGCCGTGCCGGCCGCGCCGGCGGACCAGGCATCAGCGCTACCGGAGTCCACGCGTCTCGAGCGTGCGGACGGCACCGTCATCGATGTCACGGTTCCCGACGAGTCACTCGAGCTCGCCGTGCCGAACCGAGAGGAAGCTGCTGCCTTGAACGTCCTCGGCGCCGACAGCCTCACGTCACCCATCGTCGTGGTCGACGTCGACGGCGTGATCGGCGAGCCGATGGCGCGCTACCTCCAGGTCGACGGCCGGCTGATCGAGCCGTCTGCCGCGACACGCCAGGAGCCGCCGTCTGCTCCGGTCGCCGACGTCGCCGAAGCGGACCTCATGGCGTCGCTGCGCTCGTTGCCCGACGTGGTCCAGGTCACTCGGCTCGCCCCAGGCCTGCTGGCCGTGGCATCGGCCGAGGTGGTCGACGACCTCGCCGCGCAGCCAGGTGTGCTGAGTGTCGACGAAGACGTCCTCCTCGGGTTGGCCGCGCTCGCGGGGACGACGGGTCCGGCCCACTGGTCGTCGCCGCCAGCGATTCCCCTCCCACTGCCTGCGAGCGGGCGCCGCCCGATCGTCGCAGTGATCGACACCGGCTTCGACGCCTCGTCGAGTGACCTCGCCGGCGCCTGGTGGCGCAATGACGACGAGGTGTGCGGCAACGGCCTCGACGACGACAGCAACGGGTACGCCGACGACTGCGGTGGCTGGGACTTCGGCGCCGACGACGCCGATCCGGCGCCGGAGCCCGACGACCCGCACGGTGACCATGGCACCGAGGTCACCTCGATCATCGCGGCCACCCGGAACGGTTCCGGAGTCGTGGGAGTGGCGTCCGGCGCAACGATCATGGCGTTGAAGGTGATGCGACCCACCGGGGTCATCCCCATGTCGTCCGTGGCCGCCGCGGTCGACTATGCCGTCGCCAACGGTGCCGACGTCATCAACCTGTCCCTCGTCACTCAGCCCGGAGTCGGCCGCGAACAGATGCACGTCCTCGAGGCGGCCATCGATCGAGCCGGCGCGGCCGGGGTCGTGGTCGTCGCCGGAGCCGGGAACGACGGGCGGAACCTCGTGCTGACTCCGGTGTGGCCGGCCTCGCTCGGGGCAGACCGGCGCCACGTCCTCACCGTCGGCGCGCTCGACCGCGACGGCGCCCCGGCCTCGTTCTCGAACGAGGGCAGTGCTGTCACCTTCGCTGCGCCGGGCACCGGCATCCCGGTGGCTGGCGGCGCCGCCGGGACGGTCTGGCGTAGCGGCAGCTCGTACGCTGCCCCGATCGTCACCGGCCTCGTGGCCTCGGTCATCGCTGAGCAGGCTCCCGACGGCCTCGATGCACTGCTCGCGGCCGTTGTCGAGCGGACCGAGTCGGTCGACGGCACCTACATCGTCTCATCGACTCCCACCATCGACACGCCGAGCGCCTCGCCGCGCAGGCTGGCCATCGTCGATCCGACTTGTCGGCCCTCCGGGAGCTGACCCTCGGCCTCGGTAGGCTCGAACGTCGTGAGATCCCCCGACGTCCTGGCTGAAGCGGCACGACGCCGCACCTTCGCCATCATCAGCCATCCCGACGCGGGCAAGACCACACTCACCGAGAAGTTCCTGCTGAACGCCGGCGCCCTCGTCACGGCAGGATCGGTGAAGGCCAAGGCCGGCGGCAAGGCAGCGACGAGCGACTGGATGGAGCTCGAGCAGACCCGCGGCATCTCGATCACCTCGGCGGCGATGCAGTTCACCTACCGCGACCATGTGATCAACCTGCTCGACACACCGGGACACCGGGACTTCAGCGAGGACACCTACCGCGTGCTCGCAGCCGTCTACGCCGTGGTGATGGTGCTCGACGCAGCCAATGGCATCGAGCCTCAGACCCTCAAGCTGTTCGAGGTCTGCCGAGCGCGACGACTCCCGGTGCTGACCTTTCTCAACAAGTTCGACCGCCCGAGCCGCGACCCGCTCGAGCTCCTCGACGAGATCGAGACGCAGATCGGGTTGCGCCCCACTCCGGTGACCTGGCCGATCGGCGACGGCGACGACTTCGTGGGCGTGATCGATCGCCGTCGCCAGGTGGTGAGCCGATTCACCCGCACTGCTCGCGGCGCCACCCTCGCCCCCGAGGAGCTGCTCGGCTTCGAACAGGCCTCGGCCCAGTTCGGCTCCGTCTGGCGCAAGGCCGTCGATGGGTGCGAGCTGCTCGACGCCGTCGGCGCCGACTGCGATCTCCCGAGCTTCCTCGCCGGTGCCTCGACGCCGGTGTTCGCCGGTTCCGCGCTCACCGACTTCGGCGTGCGCCACCTGCTCGACGCAATCGTCGAGCTCGTCCCACCGCCGTCGCCGCGCTCCGACAGCGAAGGTCACAGCCGTCTACTCGACGAGGGGTGCAGCGCATTCGTGTTCAAGGTGCAGGCGAACATGGACAAGGCCCATCGCGACCGTCTGGCATTCGCCCGCATCTGCAGCGGCCGCTTCGAGCGCGGCATGACCCTGACGGTCGCCCGCACTGGTCGGCCGTTCGCCACCAAGTACGCATCGACCGTCTTCGGTGCCGAGCGCAGCACGGTCGAGGAGGCCTTTCCCGGCGACGTCGTCGGGCTCGTCAACGCCACCGACCTGCGCATCGGTGACACGTTGTTCGAAGGAGCACCGGTCCACTTCCCGGGCCTGCCGTCGTTCGCCCCCGAACTGTTCACCGGGGCGCGCCCGCTCGACACCGGTCGGTCCAAGCAGTTCAAGCGCGGGCTCGAGGTGCTCGAAGAGGAAGGAGTCGTGCAGGTGCTGCGCGACCCGGACCTCGGCGACTCGTCGCTCGTGCTCGCCGCCGTCGGCCAGTTGCAGTTCGAGGTCTTCGCCCATCGGCTGGCGAGCGAGTTCAACGCACCGATCGAGCTGACCGGGTCGCCCTACCAGGCCATCCGCGCGACCGATGCGAGCAGTGCGGGTCGATTGCGCGAGATCGGCGGCATCCGCATCCTCACCCGCGGCAGCGACGGAGCCACGGTCGCACTGTTCGAGAACAAGTACCGCCTTCAGCGACTGCTCGCCGATGAGCCGGAGTTGACTCTGCTCCCGCTCAACGCGCTGAGCTGAGCGACCTCTGGGCTGCGGCGGCCCTACCTCCGCCACCGGGGCCCCCGAACCCTTGGTGGGCGGGCGGGGCGGCGGCGGCGGCGGTGGCGGCGGTGGCGGCGGTGGCGCCGTCGGGACCGGTCCCGTCGTGCTCGGGACCGGTGCAGCCGTGGTCGGGGTCGGCGATGAGGTGGCCGGCACGGTGGTCGACGGACCTGTCGTCGTCGGCGTCGACGGCGCGATGGGCGTCGAGGGTCCGCTCGACGTCATCGGCGCTGGCGGCGCCTGGGTGCTCGACGGCGCGGTCGACGACGTCGCGGTGGTGTCGGGCTCGACCGTGCCGACCGGAACCACCGTGTCGACCGGGCCCGGACGGCCGGTCCCGGACGCGAGCGCCAGCGCCGCCACCCCGGCGCCGGCGAGCGCCGTCCCCGCGACGGCAGCCATCCACGGGTTGCGCCACAGGCCAGATCGCCTCATCCCGCTGAGGCGCGTGTGAGCGGGAAACGACGGCGTGGTGAGCCCGCTCATCGGCGGCACCGAGGGCGGCGCATGGTCGGCGAGCTCGTGCAGCCGACCGCGTAGCAGCTGCTCGAATTCCGTGTCCGGGGAGGTGGGGTCGTCGGTGCTCATCGGTGCCTCCTCACGAGATCACGGCGCGCAGCTCGGCCAAGCCTCGGTGGATCAAGGTCCGCACGGTCGCTTCCCGACAGCCGATCAGGTCGGCGATCTCGCGATCGGGAAGGTCGCACAGGTACCGCATCACGATCGCCGTGCGCTGGCGGCCGCTGAGCGACCGCAAGGCATCCTGCAACTCGACGAGCCGACCATCGAGGAAGGGCTCGGGAGTGTCGAGCCGCGGGGCCCGCACGACTCTGCGATGGAGCGATCTGCACTGGTTCACCACAGCGACACGGAGGTACGCGACCGGGTTCTCGAGCTCGGCGATCCGAGGCCCCACGCGGCAGAACACGTCCTGCACCACATCCTCGGCGGCAGCGCCGGAGCCGGTGAGCACATAGGCGACGCGCAACAGCTCCCGGTACGCAGCGTTGTAGACAGCCTCGGTGCCGGACCAGTTCGGTTGTGGCGATGGGAGTGCGCCGACCACTGCGTTGTTCACACCCCTTCTCACGCACGAGCAGGGCGAACTGTTCCGACGGATGTTCGATCGTCACACAGGTCGTACCGACGGACGCTCGACGCTGCCGTCGGGGCGACGGGCGAAGCGCTGCGGCTCGGCACCGTGCACGGGGTCGTCCGCCGGCCACGGCCAACCACCGAAGCGAGTCCGCTGGTAGTCGCGGAACGCCTGCTCGATGCCGGCGCGGTCGTTGAGCACGAACGGCCCGTACTGGGCGACGGGCTCACCGATGGGTCGGCCCTGCAGCACGAGCATCTCAGCACCGGCATCGCTCCCGACGACCACCGGCGTCGTGCAATCGACCACTGCTCCGGTGCCGGCGGCGAGCAGGTCGTCACCGAGGCGCAGCGCTCCGCCCGAATGCGCGTAGACCACACGGACCGTGTCTGCGCCTCGCGCAGCAGGCATCTCCCACGCCGCACCGGGCTCGAGTTGCACGTTCCACACAGCCACGTCGCTGTCGGGTCGGCTCGCCCACGACCGGGGTGGTGGCGCTGGGGGGACCGCACCGTCGACAGCGCCGGCGACCACGGTCACCCGTGCCGCCGCTCCCCCGTCGGCGACGTGCTCGACCACAGGGACGCTCTCGGCCCAGAGCATCGAGAAGTGCGGTTCGGCGAACTTGTCGGCCCGTGGCAGGTTGATCCAGATCTGGAACAACTCGGCGGTGTTCGGCGCCTGTTCGTCGAGCAATGGGAACATCTCGGCGTGCACGATCCCCGATCCGGCGGTGAGCCACTGCACATCGCCGTTGCCGTAGCGCGCCGCCGCACCGAGGGAGTCGGCGTGGTCGATGAAGCCGCGACGCACGAAGGTGATCGTTTCGAACCCGCGGTGCGGATGCTGCGGGAACCCGGGCACCGTGTCACCGTGGTACATCCGCCAGCCGTCGATGCCGGCGAAGTCCTGGCCGATGTCGCGCCCGGCCAGGGAGGCTGCAGGGCCGAAGCGCCCGTTCCCCGCCGGGTAGTGGTCGAGGTGGTGGACGCAGAACAGGAACGGGTCGACGGTCGGCCACTGGAAGCCCAACGCGAACCGTTCGATCACTGGTGTCGACGTGGGCGAGACCGGCGTGGCCACCCGGTCAGGCTACCGGCGTCACCAGCCCGGCCGCAGGCTCAGCTTCTCGCCGTCGACGGGGACCACGGCGTTCCAGCCGAGCTCGGCGCCGATGCGCCGCTGTAGCTCGAGCGACGCGGACTCCTCACCGTGCACCACGAACACGCCGGTCGGCTCGCGCGTCGCCGTTCCCAGCCAGGCCAGCAGCTCATCGGCGTCGGCATGGACGGAGAAGCCCGTGAGGTCGCAGACCTCGGCGCGCACGGGCACGTAGCGGCCGTGGATCTTGACCGATGGCGAGCCCTCGAGCAGCGAACGGCCGCGAGTGCCTGCCGCCTGGAAGCCGACCAGTGCGACGCTGTTGCGCGGATCGGGAAGGAAGCGAGCGAGGTGGTGCACGACACGACCGCCCGAGGCCATCCCGGCGCCGGCGATCACCACGCCCGGCCCACCTCTGCCGGTGACGGCCTTCGAGCCCTCGGCGTCGTGGACCTCCTCGAGCGTAGGCAGATCGAACAGATGGACGTCACCCTGGAGCTCCGGGCGCACATCGTCAGCGCCCTCGGCGATCGCCGCGCGGTAGACGCCGAGCGCGGCGAGCGCCATGGGGCTGTCGACCGCGATCGGGACGTTCGGGAGACGTCCCTGATCGGCGAGTTGGCGCAGGTGGTAGAGCAGCACCTCGGTGCGATCCACCGCGAACGCCGGGATCACCACCACCCCGCCACGGTCGACGGTTCGCTCGATCACCTCGGCGAGGGCGGCGACCGGGTCGTGTTGATCGTGGGACCGGTCCCCGTAGGTCGACTCGATGAGCACCCAGTCGGCGTCACCGATCGGGGCCGGAGGGCGCAGCAGCGGATGATGGGTGCGGCCGAGGTCACCGCTGAACGCGACGCCGGCCTCTTCGGATGCAGAGCCCCGCACCCGCAGACGGACGCTCGCCGAACCGAGGATGTGCCCCGCCACCTCGAAGGTCGCCTCGACAGCAGGGGCGACACGGACCACCTCGCCGAAGCTCGCCGGACGGAGCAGGTCGAGCGCCCGCCACGCGTCGTCGATGTCGTACAGCGGCAGCGCCGGGTCGTGCTTGGAGTAGCCGGCACGGTTCGCGTACCGAGCCTCCTCCTCGAGCAACCGGGCGCTGTCCGGCAGGACCACCGACATCAGCTTGCCGGTGTCGTAGGTGAC
>DAINND010000067.1:0-12011 GCA_036736065.1 Ilumatobacteraceae bacterium | reverse complement strand
ACTTCGGCCAGAAGAGCCTCGACGAGGTCAAGCAGAAGCTCGACGAGCGCGGCCTGTCGCTGCGCGGCTGACGTCGCGGCACTCACGACCCAAGGAAGCACCACCATGCCCGCAACACCTCGCAGAGCACGCAACTTCGGCCACAGCGCCGCCCACCAGCGCCTCATGATGGCGAACCTCGCCGCGTCGCTGTTCGCCGCCGAGGGGATCGTCACCACCGAGGCCAAGGCCAAGGCGCTGCGCCCGATCGCGGAGAAGCTGATCACCAAGGCGAAGAAGGCCCAGGCCGACGATCCGCTGCGCATCCACCGCATCCGTCAGATCCAGGGCTACCTCAACGACAAGGAGATGACCTCCAAGTTGGTGAACGACGTGGCCCCGCGGTACGCCGATCGCAACGGTGGCTACTGCCGGATCCTGAAGCTCGGCCCGCGTCAGGGTGACAACGCCCCCATGGCGCGCATCGAACTGGTCTGACCGCCCAGCGCATGGACGCTTCGAACGCGCCCGCCGCACTGCGGCGGGCTCGTCTCGTCATCGCCTACGACGGCGCGCCGTTCCACGGCTTCGCCGAAGCGACGGGCGTGCCCACGGTGCTCGGCACGCGGCGCGAGGCGCTCGAGCGAGTGCTGCGCACGCCGCTCGAGCTCGTCGGGGCGGGACGCACGGACGCAGGTGTGCACGCCTGGGGGCAGGTGGTGAGTGGCGACCTGCCAGCGGGCACGGACCTCACCGACCTACAGCACCGCGTCAACCGGATGTGCGCTCCGGCGGTGGTGGTGCGCGCTGCGGAGTGGGCGGACGACCCGGCCTTCCACGCTCGCTTCAGCGCGGTGTGGCGGCACTACCGCTACCACGTCCTGAACGCGCCCGTGGCGGTGCCCGCGCTCGCGACCACCACCTGGCACGTCCCGAAGCCGCTCAAGCTGTGGGCGATGCAGGGTGCCTGCGATCCGATCATCGGCGAGCACGACTTCTCGTCGTTCTGTCGGGCGCCGAAGGTCGCACCCGATGCGGCGCCTGCGTCGCTGCGCCGTCGGGTGCTGCGCGCCGACTGGACCACGGTGCAGACCGACTACGGGCCGTTGTTGCGCTTCGAGGTCCGGGCCAACGCCTTCTGTCAGCAGATGGTCCGCTCACTCGTCGGCACGATGGTCGACATCGGCCACGCCCGCGCCGGCGCCGGGGAGATGATGGCCATCCTCCACGGCCGTGACCGACGCGGTGCCGGGCAGGTGGCGCCGCCCCACGGGCTCAGCCTGTGGGACGTCGGATTTGCAGCATCCGACGATTAGCACTAATTTCCTCCGCATCGGGAACACGCGGCCGTCCCCCACGGTTGCACCTCCCGGAGCGTGGGTCACCCCCCGATCCACGCTCGGATCGAAGGAGGCTGGCCCATGGCTGCCAAGCGCATCGTGATCTGCTCCACCCCGGTGGGCCCGCTCGGGAGCGGGATCGGCGGCGGTGTCGAGCTCACGCTGCACAGCCTGGTGCTCGGCCTCGGTGAGCGAGGCCACGACGTCGAGGTCGTGGCCCCCGAAGGCTCGCTCCACGTCGGAGCCCGCGTCCACCAGATCGCCGGCAACCCGCAGGTGAGCAGCCAGACCGTGGGTCGCGACGCCCCTGTGGCGATGCCGCCCGAGCCGGTCCTCGGTGCGATGTGGGAGTGGGTGCGGGCGAACCAGGACCGCATCGACGTGGTGCTCAACCTGGCCTACGACTGGCTCCCGTTCTACCTCACCCCCTTCCTCGACGTGCCCGTCGCCCATCTGGTGTCGATGGGATCGCTCAACGACGCGATGGACGACGCGGTCGCGCGCCTGCTCGAGATGCGCCCCGGCGCCGCCGCCGTGCACAGCGCGGCGCAGGCCGAGTCCTTCGGCCATCTCGCCGGGCAACTGCGTGTCGTCGGCAACGGCATCTCGGTCGATCGCTACGACGTGCACCTGCGCGCCGACGAGCCCCGCTACCTCGGCTTCATCGGCCGCATCTCCCCGGAGAAGGGCATCGACGACGTGTTCGCGGTGTCGGCCGCCACCGGCCTGCCGGTCAAGGCCTGGGGCCTGATGCAGGACCGCGCATGCTGGGACGACGCTTGCCGCCGTCATCCCACGGCTCGCGTCACCTACGAGGGCTTCCTCGCCACCGACGACCTGCAGGCGGCCATCGGCGGGTGCACGGCGCTGCTCATGACCCCGAAGTGGGTCGAGGCCTTCGGCAACGTGGCCGTCGAGGCGATGGCCTGTGGCGTGCCCGTGGTGGCGTATCGCCGCGGTGGGCCCGCCGAGATCGTCGTCGACGGGGAGACCGGGTTCCTGGTCGCGCCCGGCGACGTCGACGGACTGGTCGAGGCGCTGGGCCGGATCGACTCGATCGATCGGCTCATGTGCCGCCAGCGCGTGGACGAGCGGTACTCCACCGGCGCGCTGTGCGAGCGGATCGACGCCTGGCTCGACGACGGCGTCGCCGCGGCCGCTCGGGGCCCACGCAGCAGCGTGCCGACCCACGCCATGTCCTGAGCGACGAACCGGGAGCGTCGGCGCCCGGGGGAGATGGCGGGAAAACCGGGCGGTCACGTTTGCCGCACCAGACAGTGCCCCGTATCATTGCACGGTTCCCCGGTGGCTCACTGCCCCGGTGTCGAAGGATTCGAGATGCGCACGTATTCCCCGAAAGCAAGTGAGATCACCCGCACCTGGCACGTCATCGATGCCGAGGGCATGGTGCTCGGCCGTCTGTGCACGGAAGTCGCCCGCCTGCTGCGCGGCAAGCACAAGCCGGTCTTCGCGCCCCACATGGACATGGGCGACCACGTGATCATCGTCAACGCCGACAAGGTGGTGCTCACCAGCGGCAAGGCGTCGTCGCAGATGGTGCACCGCTACAGCGGCTACCCCGGTGGCTTGAAGTCCGAGACCTACGGCAACCTGCTCAGCCGCAAGCCTGCCGATGCCATCCGCCTGAGCGTCCGCGGCATGCTGCCGAAGGGCCCCCTCGGCCGGCAGATGATCACCAAGCTCAAGGTGTACGCCGGCCCCGACCACCCGCACGCCGCTCAGTCCCCTGTTGCGCTCGACCTGCCGGCCGCCAAGGCCCGCTGACGCTCACCGAACGAGGTTCGATCTCCATGGCCACCAAGCCCCTCACCCAGACCACCGGCCGTCGCAAGGAGGCTGTCGCCCGCGTGCGGCTGCGTCCCGGCACCGGCACCATCACCGTGAACGGCCGTGCGTTCGAGGCCTACTTCACCACTGCGGTGCAGCGCCTGCTCGTCACCGAGGGTCTGCGGGTCACGAACACCGAGGCGAGCTACGACATCGATGCCACCATCGACGGTGGTGGGGTGAGCGGCCAGGCGGGCGCGATGCGGATGAGCATCGCCCGGGCGCTGGTGGAGCTCGACCCGGAGGCCCGTCCGGCGCTGAAGAAGGCCGGCCTGCTCACCCGCGACCCGCGTCGCAAGGAGAGCAAGAAGTACGGCCTCGTCAAGGCCCGTAAGGCCAAGCAGTACACCAAGCGCTGATCGAGCGGGCGCACACGTCCGTGGCGCTGCGATTCGGCACCGACGGGGTGCGTGGCCGCGCCCTCACCGAGCTCACCGAGGCCGACGTGGCCGCCGTGGCTCGCGCTGCCGCGACCGTGCTCGGTTCGGGCCGCTGGCTGATCGGCCGAGACACCCGTGAGTCCGGTCCGGCCCTGGAAGCAGCCGTGGCTGCCGGGTTGCGTGCCGCAGGGGCCGAGCCCGACAGCGTGGGTGTGGTGCCGACGCCGGCGCTCGCCGTGCTCTCCGCCGCATGGGACTGCCCGGCGGTGATGATCACCGCGTCGCACAACCCCTTCCACGACAACGGCGTGAAGGTCTTCGCCCGGGGTGGGGCCAAGCTCGCCGACCACGTCGAACGGGCGATCGAGGCGGCCATCGTGCCCGTCGACCCCACCCCCGCCCCGGTCGGGCGGACCGACGGGCTGACGCGCTACCGCGAGCACCTGCTGGGCCTGTTCCCGGAGGGTGCGTTGGAGGGGCTGCGCATCGTGCTCGACTGTGCCAACGGTGCGATGAGCGCGATCGCCCCGGATGTCGCCCGGGCGCTCGGCGCCGAGGTGACGGTCATCCACGCCGAGCCCGACGGGCGGAACATCAACCTCGAGTGCGGGGCCACCCATCCGGCCTCGCTCGTCGTGGCCGTGCGCAGCGCGGGCGCGGACCTCGGCCTCGCGTTCGACGGTGACGGCGACCGGGTGATCGCTGTCGACGAGCGCGGTGAGGTGGTCGATGGCGACCGGATGATCGCTCTCGCCGCGCTGCAGCTGCGCGCTGCAGGTGCGCTCGCCGGCAACACCGTGGTCGTCACGGTCATGAGCAACCTCGGCTTCCACCGGGCGATGCGCGATGCCGGGATCGATGTCGCCGTCACGCCGGTGGGCGACCGCTACGTGCTCGAAGCCCTCGCTGCGGGCCGCTACTCGGTCGGTGGCGAGCAGAGCGGCCACATCGTCTACCCGGACGCGGCCACGACGGGCGACGGGCTGCTCGCCGGCCTGCGCCTCGCGCACCATGTGCGTGAGCGGGGTGTGTCGCTCCACGAGCTCGCCGGCGGAGTGATGACCTCGTTCCCGCAGGTCCTCGTCAACGTCGCGGTGGCCGAGCGGCACCCGGCGATCGCCGACGAGCTCGCCGAGGAGATCGCCCGGGCCGAGGCGGACCTCGGAGGGGACGGCCGGGTGCTCGTGCGCGCGAGCGGCACCGAGCCGCTCGTGCGAGTGATGGTCGAGGCCCCGACGCCCGAGCTGGCGGGGGCGACGGCCGCAGCGCTCGCCGACGTGGTCCGCGCTCGCTTCGGCTGAGCCTCGCTCCCCCCTGGCGGGCGGGCGCGGATAGCGTGGATGTCCATGTGCGGCATCATCGTCATCGCCAGCCGGCCGTCGACCCGACCGACGCCCGCGGCCGACGACCTCCTCGCGCTGCTCGACCGCGCCGTCGCCGCCGAGTCGCTGGCAGCGGCCGCTGCGCTCGTGGCCGAGTGCGACGCCCTGCTGCACGGTGTGCCCGGTGTGCAGGCGCTGCTCGGTCGCCGTGAGCTGATCGCGGCCATCGGGATGCGCCTCGACCGCGTCGACGAGCGCATCGCCAGCGCCGACGACGCGCTCGAGCGGGCCGTGGGTGCGAGCCCCGACGAGCTCGAGCGGATGAGCAGTGAGCTGATCGCCGCTCGCGACGCGAGCTGGGCGATCCGTCGCGACCGCCTGCGCACCGTCGCCGCCGTCGACGACCTCGCCGGCCGCGACACCGGTGCCGCCGCGATCGGCGGCTACCTCGCGGTGCAGCAGGCCCTCTCGGCGCTCGACCGGCTCGAGGTCCGCGGCCGCGACTCGGCGGGGTTGCACGTCTACGTCTGGGACCACGGCCTGTCCGTCGACGATCCGTCGGTCGCCGCGCTGCTCGCGCAGCGCACGGCCGACCCGCTGTTCCAGAGCGGTTCGGTCCGGGTGGCCGGGGGCTGCCTGAGCTTCGTCTACAAGGCGGCGGCCGAGATCGGCGAGCTCGGTGACAACACCCGGGCCCTGCGCGCCGCCATCCGTTCCGACGAGCTGCTGCGGCTGGCGCTGAGCGCGCCGACCGCCCGGGCGTCGGTGCTCGGCCACACCCGCTGGGCGAGCGTCGGCATCATCAGCGAGCCCAACTGCCACCCGCTCAACAGTGAGGAGCTCGAGCAGCGCGCCGGTGAGAGCGCCTGCTACACGATCGCCGCGCTGAACGGCGACGTCGACAACCACGCCGACCTGAAGGTGCAGCACAGCCTGCGCATCCCCGGGCCGATCACCACCGACGCCAAGGTGATCCCGGCGCTGATGGCCCGGCATGCCGCCAAGGTGGGCGACGACCTCGCCGAGGCCTTCCGCCGGACCGTCGCGTCCTTCGAGGGGAGCGTGGCCATCGCTGCCGCTGCTGCCGACACCCCCGAGCAGGTGTTCCTCGCCCTGCGCGGCAGCGGGCAGGCGCTCTACGTCGGTCTGGCCGACGACTGCTTCATCGTCGCGAGCGAGCCCTACGGCGTGGTCGAGGAGACAGCCCGCTACGTGCGTGTCGATGGTGAGCCCCCGTCGGCATCGGGGAGCCGCGGCCAGGTGTTCGTCCTCGACGCGGCGCATGCGGGCGAGCTCGTCGGCGTGCGCCGCGTGGCCTATGACGGCACGGAGCTCCCGCTCACCGAGGGCGATGTCGCCGTTGCCCAAGTGACCACCCGCGACATCGACCGCGGGGATGCGCCGCACTTCCTGCTCAAGGAGATCCGCGAGGCGCCGGGCAGCTTCCGCAAGACCGTGCGCGGCAAGGTCGCCGAGCGCGACGGCCGACTGCGTGCCGTGGTCGGCGACCGTGCTCTGCCGCCGGCGATCGCCGAGCGGCTCGCCTCGGGCGCCATCACCAAGGTGCGCGTCATCGGCCAGGGCACCGCAGCGGTGGCCGGCCGGAGCATGGCCGACGTGCTCGACCTGCTCTGCGAGGGAGCGCTCGATGTCGACCCCGTCACGGCCACCGAGTTGAGCGGCTTCCAGATGCGCCTCGACATGTCCGACACCCTCGTGGTCGCGGTGAGCCAGAGCGGCACCACGACCGACACGAACCGCACGGTCGACCTGGTGCGCAGCCGCGGGGCGGCCGTGCTGGCGATCGTCAACCGTCGCAACTCCGACCTCACCGACAAAGCCGACGGTGTGATGTACACGAGCGACGGCCGCGACGTGGAGATGAGCGTGGCCAGCACCAAGGCGTTCTACGCCCAGGTGGCCGCCGGGGTGCTGCTGGCCTGCGCGATCACCGAGGCCGCCGGTGTGGGCGACGACCGCCGCCGCCACGAGCTGCTGCAGTCGCTGCGCGACCTGCCCGCGGCGATGACCGAGGTGATCGGCACGCGCGACCGCATCGCCGAGGCCGCCCGACGTTTCGCGCCAGCGAAGCGCTACTGGGCGATCGTCGGGAACGGTGTCAACGCGGTGGCCGCGCAGGAAGTGCGGATCAAGCTCAGCGAGCTCTGCTACAAGTCGATCGCCTGCGACATCACCGAGGACAAGAAGCACATCGACCTGTCGAGCGAGCCGCTCATCCTCGTCTGCGCCGCCGGTCTGATCGGCTCGACCGCGGACGACGTCGCCAAGGAGGTGGCCATCTACCGGGCGCACAAGGCGACCCCGATCGTGGTGGCCACCGAGGGTGACGAGCGCTTCGCCGCCGCCTCGGCCGTGCTGGCTGTTCCCACCGTCGATCCGGCGCTCGCGTTCGTGCTGTCGGCGATGGTGGGCCACCTCTTCGGCTACGAGGCGGCCCTCGCGATCGATGCGTCGGCCCGGCCGCTGCGCGAAGCCCGCGAGGTCATCGCGCACGCCCTGTCGGAGACCACCGACGCCGACGAGATCCTCGAGCGCGTCCGCCACGGCGTCGGTGTGCACGCCGACCGGTTCACCGACGGGCTGCGCACCGGCATCTACGACGGACATCTCGAGGCGTCCACCGCGGTGCGCCTCACCGGGCTGCTGCGCGACCTGTCGAGCGAGTCGCCGCTCGAGTCGTACCAGCGCGCCACCGGCTCGATCGCGACGCCGGCCGTGCTCGTCGACGACCTCACAGCGGCCCTCACCCGGGCGATCGAGGAGCTCACCCGCCCGGTCGATGCCATCAAGCACCAGGCCAAGACGGTGACGGTCGGCATCAGCCGCAGCGACGAGGGTGTGCTCGACCGGGCCCTCGTGCAGCAACTGCTCGCCGCAGGAGCGCCGCGCGAGCGCCTCGGCTACCGCACCCTCAAGGTGGTCGCCGACCTCGACCCCGCCGTGGCCTCCGTGGTCGGCTACACGCGCTACGCGATCGAGGGCGATCCGGGCACCAACGCGACGATCTCGATCGTCGACCGTGGCGGGCTGTCGCGCGACGTGCCGAGCCGCGTCGAGCGCAACGCCAACCTGGTGGGCACCAAGCGACGTGTGGCGATGGACCGCGAGGTGCTGGTGGCGCGCGGCCGCAGCGATGGGCGCACGGTGATGTTCGTGCCCGAGGTGAAGTCCGGTGTGTGCACCGGCATCACGCTGCTGCACGTCCAGTTCCACGAGCATCTCCCTGCCGGGGTGATGCGCGGTGTGCTGCAGGGCTACGACCGCCGCTACGACCGCCTGGTCGACTGGGTGTCGGAGACCGAGGGCGCGTTCCGCGACGACCGCCTGTCCGAGCTCACGGTGGCCGATCTGCTCATCTCGCCCATCTCCGAGGTCGCCGACCACTGGCGCACCCCGGCGCCGTGAGCTCGGCGGTGCGCGGCGTGGGTGTCGATGCGGTCGACATCGAGCGCTTCCGCACGTCGCTCGCCCGCACCCCCGGCATGCGCGACCGGTTGTTCACCGCCGACGAGCTGGCCTACGTGGCCCCGAAGTCCGACCCGGTGCCCTCGCTGGCGGCGCGGTTCGCGGCCCGCGAGGCGGTGATGAAGGCGCTCGGCGTGGGGCTCGGAGCGTTCGGCTTCCACGACGTGTGGGTGCGTCGGGCCGAGTCCGGCCAGCCCGAGCTGGTCGTCACCGGACCTGCCGCCGCGCTGGCCGAAGCTGCCGGGATCACGGGTTGGCACCTGTCGATCACCCACACGGCGTCGGTGGCGATCGCCTACGTCGTGGCCACGTGACCGGCGGCGTGCGCGGCCCGTTCGGCCCCCGGTGCACCCGGTGGGCCTCCGGTGCGTGCGACGCGCCATCGGTAGGCTGGGCCGATGCGGCCGGTCGTCACCCCTGACGAGATGCGCGCCATCGACGCCTCGGCCGATGTGCCGGTCGAGGTCCTGATCGAGCGCGCCGGCGCAGCGGTGGCCCGGGCTGCGGTGCGCATGCTCGGGGGTGCCTACGGTCGCACCGTCGACGTGATCGCCGGACCGGGCAACAACGGCGCCGACGGTCGAGTGGCCGCCCGCCTGCTCGCTGCGCAGGGCGTGCGCGTGCGTGTGCACGACGCAACTGGCTGCCCGGCGCGCTTGGCCGCGACCGATCTCGTGATCGATGCGGCCTTCGGCACGGGCATGCGCGACACCTGGCAACCGCCCGACCCCGGCGGCGCGCCGGTGCTCGCGGTCGACATCCCGAGCGGCGTCGACGGCCGCACCGGAGCGGCCGCCGGGCCCGTGCTCGCCGCGGCGCGCACCGTCACGTTCGCCGCATGGAAGCCAGGGCTGCTGTTCCCGCCCGGTCGCGGTCTGGACGGACAGGTCGAGGTGGCCGGCATCGGCCTGGCCGTCGGCGGAGCCGCGGCCCACCTGCTCGAACGGGGCGATGTCGTCGACCGGTGGCCGACGCGTGCCCCGGGGGCCCACAAGTGGCACGCCGCGTTGCGGGTGGTGGCCGGCAGCCGGACCATGCCCGGCGCCGCCGCGCTGGTCGCTTCCGGGGCGCTGCGCTCCGGAGCCGGGATGGTGCACGTGTCGAGCCCCGGCCTCGACGGGCCCGGGCAGCTCCCGGTCGAGGCGGTGCAGCGCCCGCTCCCCGCCGTGGGGTGGGCCGACGAGGCCCTGCGGTCGTTCGACCGCTTCCACGCCGCCGTGATCGGTCCCGGCCTGGGACGGGCCGACGAGATGGCGGCGAGCGCCCGCCACACCATCGTGCATGCGCCGCTGCCGCTCGTCGTCGACGGCGATGCGCTGTTCGCGCTCGCCTGGAACGCCGACGGTGCCGCCACCTTGCTCCGCCGCCGCAGCGCCCCGACGGTGCTCACCCCTCACGATGGCGAGCACCAACTGCTCACGGGGGCGCGGCCAGCGGCCGACCGCATCGTGGCGGCGCGTCGTCTGGCGTTCGACACCGGCTGCGTCGTGTTGCTGAAGGGCCCGACCACCGTCGTGGCCGAACCGCGCGGCCAGGCGCTCGTGGTGGCGAGCGGCGACGAGCGCCTGGCCACCGCAGGTTCTGGCGATGTGCTCGCCGGTGTCATCGGCGCCCTGCTCGCGCGGCAGGTGCCGGCGTTCGAGGCGGCGGCGATCGGCGCGTGGGTGCACGGCGCAGCAGCCCTGCGCTGCCCGCGTGAGGGCGTGATCGCGTCGGACCTTCCCGCTGCGCTGGTGGGACTGCTCGCCGAGCTCGTCGGGGAGGATGGCTGAGATGCCGGCCGAGGGCCGCTGGGCGTGGGCCGAGGTCGACCTCGACGCGATCGAGCACAATGTGCGCGTCCTGCGCGCCGCGGTGGAGCCGGCGGCGCTGTGGGCCGTGGTCAAGGCCGACGCCTACGGCCACGGCGCGACGCCTGTGGCCCGTGCCGCACTGCGCGCCGGCGCAGCCGGGCTGTGCGTCGCGCTCGTGCAGGAGGGTGTGGCGCTGCGCGCCGCCGGCATCGACGCGCCGATCCTGGTGCTGTCCGAGCAACCACCGGCGGAGCTGGCCCCTGCGGTGGCCGTCGGCCTGGAGAGCACCGTCTACCGGGTCGAGCAGGTGGCGCTGCTCGCTGCTGCCGCCGCTGCGGCCGGCGTGGTGCACCGGGTGCACCTCAAGATCGACACCGGGATGCACCGGGTGGGCTGCGACCCCGAGGCTGCGGTCGGGGTGGCTGCGGCGGTGCGCGCCCAGGCGACGCTCGAGCTGCACGGTGTGTTCACCCACCTGGCGCTGGCCGACGAGCCCGACGACCCGTTCACGGCGGTGCAGCTCGCCCGCTTCGACGAGGTGCTCGCTGCGCTGGCTGCCCACGACCTGCTGCCGCCCGTCGTCCACGCCGCCAACTCGGCCGGGGGGCTGGCCCACGCGGCGGCACGGCGCAGCTTGGTGCGCGCCGGGATCGCGCTCTACGGCATCTCCCCGGGGGTCGGCGTCGACCACCTCGCAGCCTCGTTGCGCCCTGCGCTGTCGCTCTGCGCCCGGGTGTCGATGGTGCGGCGCGTGGCCGCAGGTGAGGGGATCTCGTACGGGCTGCGCCACCGGGTCGTCGCCGACACCACCATCGCCACGGTGCCGATCGGCTATGCCGATGGTGTGCCCCGCCGGCTCTTCGCCGCCGGCGGCGAGGTGGTTATCGGCGGTCGGCGTCGGCCGATCGTGGGCGTCGTGACGATGGACCAGCTGATGGTCGACATGGGGGACGATCCCGTGGAGGTGGGCGACGCAGTGGTGCTCATCGGCCGACAGGGCGACGAGGCGGTGACGGCTGCCGACTGGGCGCGCCTGCTCGGCACCATCGGCTACGAGATCGTCTGCGCGATCTCGGCGAGGATCGCCCGGCACCACGGTCCCGGCGCCTGACGGCTCGTACACTTGACAGGGTCATGCCGACCCTCCGCTCCACCTCGCTCGACGACACGCGCGCCATCGCAGCGGCGATCGCCGGACTGGCCCAGCGCGGCGACGTCATCGTCCTCGCCGGCGAGATGGGGGCCGGCAAGACCGCCTTCGCCCAGGGCTTCGGCGCGGCGCTCGGGGTGACCGAGCCGATGACCTCGCCGACGTTCACGCTCGTGCACGAGTACCGCGTCGGCAAGCTCACCGTGCTGCACGCCGACCTCTACCGGTTGAGCACCCAGCACGAGGTGGCCGACCTGGCCCTCGCCGAGCTGGTCGAGGCCGATGGAGTGCTGCTCGTCGAGTGGGGCGAGGTCGTGGCATCGATGCTCGGCGACCACCTGCTGGTGCGCCTCGGCACGGTCGACGGCAGCGACGACGAGCGGCTCGTCGAGGTCAGCGCAGCGGGCCGGGCGTGGGCGACGCGCTGGGAGCGGTTGTGCCAGCGGCTGGGGGACTGGACGTGCTGATCCTCGGCATCGAGACCGCGACCGAGCAGGTGAGCGTGGCGATCGGCGGCCACGAGGGGGTCCTCGGCCTCGTCGAGGTGTGCCGCGGGCGGCGCCACGCCGAGACGCTGGTGCCGTCCATCGACTTCGTGTGCCGACAGGCCGACGTGGAGCTGGCCGAGATCGGTGTCGTGGGCGTGGGCGTAAGTACCCGGCGGTTAAACGGGATGCGCGTAGGCCTGGCCTCGGGCAAGGCGCTGGGCCCGG
>DAINND010000066.1:0-12032 GCA_036736065.1 Ilumatobacteraceae bacterium | reverse complement strand
TTCGCCGACGAGCCCACGGGCAACCTCGACAGCCGCACCGGCGCCGAGATCCTCGCCTTCATGCGCGTCGCCGTCGACGAGCTCGGCCAGACCATCGTGATGGTCACCCACGACCCGGTCGCGGCGAGCTACGCCGACCGGGTGATCTTCCTCGGGGACGGCCGGATCGTCGACGAGATGCTCGAGCCCACGGCCGAGCGGGTGCTCGACCGGATGAAGCGCTTCGGGGAGTGACCACGTGCTGCGCATCGCACTGAAGGGTGTGCTCGCCCGCAAGGGCCGGCTGCTGCTCACCGCCGTCGCGATCATCGCCGGTTGCGCGTTCTTGAGCGGTGTGTTCGTGTTCAGCGACACCATCCGGGCGACGTTCGACCGCCTCTTCGCCAACGCGTACGCCTCGACCGACGCCTACGTCCGCTCCTCCAACGTCATCGAGGGCGACTTCGGCGCCGAGAGCCGCGACCGGCTCGACGTGGCCGTGATCGACGAGGTCCGCGCCCTGCCCGGGGTGTCCGAGGCCTACGGCGACGTGCAGGGCTTCGCCCGGATCACCACCGCCGACGGCCAGGTGATCGGCCAGGTCGGGCCTCCCAAGTTCGGCGGAGTGTTCATCGACTCGTCGATCTCGCCGTGGCAGCTCGTCGAGGGCGCAGCTCCGGCCGACGGGGGCCAAGCGGTCATCGACCGTCGTTCGGCCAAGGAGGGCGACATCGCCGTCGGCGACACCGTCAGCATCACCGGCGCCCTCGGGGTGCGCGACTTCGTCGTCAGCGGCATCGCCACCTTTGCCGGCGCCGACACGGCGGGCGGCTCGACATGGGCGCTGTTCGACCTCGCGACGGCCACCGAGTTCGTGGTCGGCCAGGCCGGCCGAGTCGACGCGATCGTGGTCGCCGGCGACGGCTCGCTCGACGAGGTCGCGCTGGCCGACTCGATCGAGCAGGCCTTCGACGGACGCGAGCTCGAGGTGCTCACCGGCACCGAGATCACCGAGGAGAACCAGGACGCCGTCGAGCGCGGGCTCAGCTTCTTCACGATCTTCCTCACGATCTTCGCCGCCATCTCGCTGTTCGTCGGCAGCTTCATCATCTACAACGTGTTCAGCATCTCGGCGGCTCAGCGCCAGCGCGAGAACGCACTGCTGCGCGCCGTCGGTGCGAGTCGCGCCCAGGTGACGCGCATGCTGTTCGTCGAGGCCCTCGTGGTCGGCGTGCTCGGTGGCGTCCTCGGGTTCGCAGGCGGCGTGCTGCTCGCGGTCGGCATCATGCGCCTGCTGCGCGCCGCCGGGCTCGGCCCGAGCGACACCCAACTGGTCGTCAACCCGTCGGCGTTCGTCATCACCCTGATCGTCGGCGTGGTCGTCACCCTCGTGTGCGCGATCGTCCCGGCGCTGCGCGCCGGCCGGGTGCCACCGCTGGCCGCGATGCGCGACGTGTCCGTCGACCGTTCGGCGGTGTCGCGCGCCCGGCTGGTGACCGGCATCGTGTTCCTCGTGCTCGCTGCGCTCGGGGTCACCCTCGGCCTGACCGGCGACGAGGTCTGGCTCGGCCTCGGTGTGGTCTCGATGTTCATCGCCCTCGTCGTGCTCGGCCCGCTCGTCGCCGCCCCCATCGCCCGCGGCCTCGTGCGCCCGCTACGCGCTGTTCGCGGCGTGACCGGCGAGATCGCGGCGCGCAACGCGGCCACCAGCCCGAAGCGGACCGCGCTCACCGCGGGTGCGCTGGCGATCGGCCTCGCGCTGCTCGTCGGCGTGTCGACGCTCGGATCGTCGGTGAAGAGCTCGAGCCGCGCCGCGATCGGCGAGACGTTCACCGGTGACTACGCAGTGAGCAGCGACGACGCCGAGGGTTCGGGATTCGGCGGGTTGCCGGTGGCCCTCGCCGACGATCTGCTCACCCTCCCGGAGGTGCGCAACGCGCTCGGCCTGGGCATCAACCTGCTCAACGTCGTCGAGGATGGTGCGCCGGCAGCCAAGACGGTGCTCGTCGTGGACCCCGAGCAGGCCGCAGCGATCATCGACCTGCCGTTCACCGCAGGCGGGTGGGACGCGCTCGACGCAGACTCGATCCTCGTCTCGGCCGACAAGGCCCAGCGGGACGGCCTCCAGGTGGGCAGCACGCTCGAGGTCACCTTCCAGGACCGCAGCGAGCGGACCATCACCGTCGCCGGCACCTTCGACTCCGACACCCTCGGCAACCTGGTGGTGAGCCGCGAGATGTTCGCCGGGCAGGACACCCCGCAGTTCCTCGCCCAGGTGCTGGTGGTGGCCGACCCCGAGGTCGACCCGGTCGTGGCCGAGGCGGCGATCCGCTCCGTCACCGACCGCTACCCCACGAGCAAGCTCGAGACACGGGAGCAGTTCATCGACGCGCAGACCGCGCAGGTCGACGGGTTCCTGAACTTCATCTACGCCCTGCTGCTCATGTCGGTGTTCATCGCCGTGCTGGGCATCGTCATCACGCTGCTCCTGGCCGTCTACGAGCGCCGCCGCGAGCTGGGGCTCGTCCGGGCCATCGGCATGACCCGGCCACAGGTGCGCAGCAGCATCCGCTGGGAGGCCTTCGTCACCGCAGTGCTCGGCGTGCTGATGGGTGTCGTGCTCGGCCTGGCCATGGGCTGGACCGTCGTGCGCGCCCTCAGCGATCAGGGCCTCGACGTGTTCAGCGTGTCGGTGGTGTCGGTGGCGATCTTCGCCGTGCTGGCGATCGTCTTCGCGATCGCCGCGGCCTGGGTGCCGGCCAGCAAGGCGGCCAAGGCCGACATCCTCCAGGCCATCGCCACGACATGACAGGCGCCTCGCCACCGACGCACGATGGCACCGTGCCGACCACGCCGCCCCACCTCTCCCCCGCCGCACTCGAGTTCCTGGCCGAGCGCCACCTGGCCTCGCTCACCACACTGCGCGCCGACGGCAGCCCGCACGTGGTGCCCGTGGGCTTCGGCTACGACGCCGAGGCCGGCATCGTGCGGATCATCACCTTCGCCGGCGCGGCGAAGGCGCTCAACGCTGCGCGCGGCGGACGCGCCGCGGTGAGCCAGGCCGACGGCGGCCGCTGTAGCACCCTCGAAGGCGCCGCTCGGCTCGTCACCGATCCCGACGGCGTCAACCGTGCCGTGCGCGCCTACGCCGCCCGCTACCAGCAGCCACGTGAGCGCGCCGACCGGGTGGCCATCGAGATCACCGTCGACCGCGTGCTCTGCGGCGCAGCCCTGAAGCGCGCCTGACGCGTCGGCCCGGACGAGCGGCTCAGCCGGCGAGCTGCTGGCGGCGCCAGGGCAGCTCGGCCAGGAACTTCGACGCAGCCGGGTGCGGGTCCATCTCGTGCCCCTCCGGCTCGGCGGGCCCCTGCTGCTCGGGGGCACGGTGCACCTGGCATCCCGGGCACCAGTAGAGCAACCGGGCGTGCTCGCCCGTGCGGATCACCTCGACGGTGTCGCCACAGCGGATGCACCGCTGCCCGTTGCGGCCGTAGACGGCAAGGCCACCCGGTGCCGCCGACGTCGTGATGCGCGCCGAATGGTGGAGGTTGGCGCGCAACTGCTCGGCCGCGGTGGCGATGACCCGGGCGCAGTCGGCTCGGTCGAGCGCCGAGACCGGGGCGAAGGGATAGAGGTTGCACGCCCACAGCACCTCGGAGCGGTAGACGTTGCCGACGCCACAGGCGACATGCTGGTCGAGCAGCACCTCGCCGATGCGCGCCTGCTGATCCTCGTAGCGGTAGAGGCGGTCGACCGCCTCGTCGAGGTCGGCCTCTGCACGGCACAGGTCCGGGCCCAACTTGCCGAGGCCGGGGTGCCGCCGGCGATCGAACTGGCGGTAGACCTCGACGACCGGGGCGTTGAAGCACACGGCCACCCAGTCACCCACCGCGATCTCGACCCGCTTCTGGTGGGCGGAACGCCGCCACGGCTCACCGATGCGATAGAGGTGCCACGAGCCGGTCATGCGCATGTGCGTGTGCAGGATCAGGCCGTCGTCCCAGCCGATCTCGAGATGCTTGCCGTGGCTCTCGACCCACTCGACGATGCGGCCCGGCGCGGGCACCGGGCCCACGAGGCGCGGTGCGTCGAAGTGGACGATGGGCTTGCCGACCAACGCAGTGCGCAGGGCCGCAGCCGTGCGATGGATGGTGTCTCCCTCGGGCACACCCTCAGCGTACGACAACCGACGGTGGCGGATGCGACACCCAGGGGTTTCCCAGCCGACATGTCGGTGTCGCCAGGGTGTCCGGAGGGTGAACGACTGGGGCTGCGAGCAAGGAGCCACCGGGCGTCGCGATCGACGCTGCACTACGCTGTCGGTTCCTCCCACGCGCACCTGCACAGGACACGACATGAGCGAACAAACCGAGACCAGGACCGGGTGGCTCGACAAGGACCGGCTTGCCGACATCCGCGCGAACGTCCCCCTCGTCTACGTCGACGCCGTGCCGGTGCGCGTCGACGACCTCGGGCGCGTCACCCAGGTCGGGCTGCTGCTGCGCCAGGCCGCCGACGGCACCATCTCGCGCATGGTGGTGAGCGGCCGGGTGCTGTTCGGCGAGCGGCTCCGCGACGCCCTCCTGCGCCACCTCGAGAAGGACCTCGGCCCGGTCGCGCTGCCTCAGATCCCGCCCAGCCCATCGCCGTTCACCGTGATCGAGTACTTCCCGGACCCTGACGTGAGCGGCTTCCACGACCCTCGGCACCACGCAGTGAGCCTCGCCTACGTCGTTCCCGTCGCCGGCGACTGCCAGCCCACCCACGAAGCCCTCGACCTGGTGTGGTTCACGCCGGACGAGGCCGTGAGCGAGCGGGTTCGGCGAGAGATGACGGGTGGCCACGACCGCCTCCTGCGCCTCGCCCTGGCCCACGTCGGCTCGCTGCCCTGACGACGCAGCCGACGAGCCTCGGCACCCGGCGTGCCACCTGACCGACGCGTGCCCTGCTCGGTTGACCCCCTTCGGCACTGGTTCGCTCACTAGGATCGGTCCCGCTATGCGTGCCGATCGCACCCCCCTCGTGATCGCTGCCGTGGCGGCCACGGTGATCTGCGGGCTCATCGCCGTCACCAGCGGCGGGCCCGGAGACACCGTCGATGCCGCCGTGGCCGAGAGCGGCACCACCATGCCTGCCACACCAGAGCCAGTGGTTCCACCGACACCGATCGACCCGTCCAGCGCGGGCACAGGCGCCCCGCTGCCGATCGACCCGTCGGTGACCACCGTGCCTGCCGCCGTCGCCACCGGCGAGGTCGACATCGACGAGTCGAGCTACGACCCGGAGAAGGGCTGCGTCATCGAGGCCGACCGCCTCGGCTGGGGCGACTCGGGCAACGACGTCGTGTGCCTGCAGCACGCGCTCACCGAGAACGGCTACTACAGCGGCCCGATCACCGGCGAGTTCGACCAGGCCACCTTCGCCGCCGCCGAGGCGATGCAGGTCGACCGGGAGCTCTACGTCGACGGCATCATCGGTCGGGAGTCGGCGATCTCGCTCGGCATCTGGCGTGACGAGATGATGTTCGTCGTGCGCACCCCGAAGCCTGCGCCCGGGGCTGTCGACCTGATGGGCTATCCGCTGTCGTCGGTGGCCTCCGCCGGAGCCGACGCGCCGCCGCTGCCCGCCAACTCCGGGTCCGGCCGGCGCATCGTCTACGAACGGGCCGGCCAGCGCGTGTGGGCCGTCGGCAGCGACGGCGAGATCATCCGCTCGTGGCTCGTGTCCGGCAGCAAGTACGACAACGAGCTCCCCGGCACCCACGAGGTCTACAGCAAGTCCGAGGAGTCGACGGCCTGGAACGGCAAGGCCAAGCTGCCGCTGATGGTCCGCTGGCTGAAGACCGACATCGGCGCCATCGGCTTCCATGGCATCCCCACCAAGGTCTCCGATGGCTCGCCGTACCAGACCGAGGACGAGCTCGGCCAGCGCCTCTCGGGCGGCTGCCAGCGCCAGGCCAACCGCGACGCCGCGTTCCTCTGGGACTTCGCCGACATCGGCACCAAGGTCGTCGTCATCTGACGACGACACGGGTGCGCGTCGTCATCTGACGACGGCTCGGATGTGCGTCAGAGCGGCGCCGTGGAGCAGCTGTCGCTGCTGCAGCCGCCGTCCGGCCACGCCATGCCGGACAGGCGACCGATGCTCCCGGTCATCGGCAGCGGTTGCAGGCGCAGCGCGCCGCGGGTCCGCACCGGTGTCGGTGGTGTCGGCGCCACCACGGTGGTCGACGGTGCAGGCCCGACCACCGTGGTCGTCGGTGCAGGCAGCGTCGGCGCAGGCGCCGGCGGTGCCGGGGCCGTCGTCGGAGGAGGTGCCACCGGGGGTGCCGTGGTGGGCGGAGGCGGAGGCGGAGGCTGGGTGGTGCCCGGGGCGTCCGGGGTCGGCGTCACGGGGTTCGGAGGCGCAGAGGCAGGGCGGACGAAGGTGACCGCCTCGTCGAGGGTCAGCACATGGCTGCGCGAGGTGGTGAAGCGCACGATCACGTCGACCACGCCGACACTGGCCACCGCCGGCGAGGCCAGGGTGAGACGGCTGCCGGAGTTGTCCGCCTCGACGACGGCGAGGTCTCCGAACCAGACGTAGACAGGGACGTTGGTCGGGAACCGGCCGACGATCTCGAGCGATGTGCCACCGACGGTCGTGGCGATCCTGGGCGACATCGAGTCGACCCGCCAGTTGCCCGACGTGTCCGGGTCCGGCGCCGGGGTCGTCGTCGGTGGCACGGTCGGCGGCGTCGTCGGGCCGGGCGCTGGCCAGCTCGGAGGGGGCGCCGGCACCGTGGTGGGCGACGGCACCGGAGCAGGCACCGTGGTGGGCGACGGCGCCGGAGCAGGCACCGTGGTGGGCGAGGGCACCGGAGCCGGTGCGGTCGTCGGCGGCGGCACCGCCGGCGGGGCGGTCGGAGTCGGCGCAGGAGTGGGCGCAGGAGGAGGAGCAGGCGCCGGCGGTGCGGGCGCCGGCGGGGCACTGGTCGGCGTGGGCGCAGGCGGTGCGGGCGCCACCGGCGATGGCGGCGACGGCGGCGCAGGCACCGGCCCGGGCACGGGCGTGATGGGTGGACCGGGCAGTGTGGGCGGTGGCACGGGCGCCGTGGTGATCGGCACCGTCGAGACCGGTGCACTGGTGACCGGCACGCTGCTGTCGGGTGGCGGGCCGGTCGTGATCGGCACGAAGCCGACGAACGCCCCGCCGATGGGCGCTCCCGTGAGGTCGACCAGCTCGGTGACGAGGGCGTAGGAGCCCTCGGGAAGGGCCATCGACAGCTCGAAGCGCCAGTCCTGTGGCGACACCTGGGTGATCGCCCCGAGCGGCACGGCGGCGAGCCCGCCGTCGATGCCCGTCACCGACTGCATGAGCGCTCCACCAGGCATGCGCACCTCGACCTGGAGGCCCTCGACGGCGTAGCCCGCGCCCTCGTCCTGCGTCGCCACGCTCACCTGCGCCGCGCTCACGCCAGCCGGCAGGGAGTCCGCGCTCACCCGCACGGCGAGGCGTCCGTTGACGCCGGCACGCATCGCCCGCGCCCCTTCGTACTGCACCTTCAGGCCCGGTTCGCTCACTGCACCGACGGCTGCGGCGACATCGAGGTAGGACCCGGCGGCGCCGGACCGGGCCGTCGAGACGAGCCGTTCGCGCACCTCGGCCGGGCTGGAGGCCGTGCCGGCGGCGAGCACCGTCGCGACCGCTCCTGCGACCGCCGGCGCGGCCATGGAGGTGCCCGACTTGAACCCGTAGCCACCGCCCGGCAGCGTCGACAGGATCATCTGCCCGGGCGCATAGATGTTGACCGGCGCACCGAAGCAACTGAAGCTCGCTCGGCTGTCGGCGTTGGTGGTCGCCCCGACGGTGACCACGCCGGGGTAGAACGACGAGAACGACGCCGGCCACACGGGCGACACCCCGATGTCGAGTGAGGAGTTCCCGGCCGCGGCGACCAACGTGACGCCCTTCGACAGCGCGTACTGGATCGCCCGCTCCTGCATGCTCACCGAGTTGCGCGGGACTCCGGCCCCCGTCCCGAAGCTCATGTTGATCACCTGGGCGCCGTTGTCGACCGCGTAGGTGATCCCGGCGGCGATCGCCGAACCGGGGAACATCCCGTCGGACGAGCGGCTCGCCTTCACCGGCATGATCGTTGCCAGCGGCGCCACGCCGGCGATCCCCACGCCATTGCGCCCTGCGGCGACGATGCCGGCCACATGCGTGCCGTGGTCGCTCGACGGGCGGCCGCGATCGTCACCCGGGTCGGCATCACCCATGCCGAAGTCCCATCCGCGGCAGTCGTCGACGAAGCCGTTGGCATCGTCGTCGACCCCGTTGCCACAGGTCTCGTCGCTGTTGCTCCAGAGCCGACCCGTGAGGTCGGGATGGGACGGGTCGACGCCCGTATCGAGCACGGCGACCACGACACCGGCGCCCTGGCTGACCCCCCAGGCCGGCGGCACGTCGGCATCGGCGCCCGGGACACCGGGCCACCCCCCGGCCTGCTCGGCGCCGCCCGTGTTGCGCAGGGCCCACTGGCGTCCCTGCTCGGGGTCGTCCATCGGGGCGAACAGCTGGTCCTCGAGGATCTCGGTCACGCCGGGTACGCCGAGGAGCTCGTCGCGCGAGCCACTCGTGGCCACGGCGAACGTGCCGGGAGCGACGACGTCGACCGTCTCCACACCGGCCACGGCGAGGAGTGCGGCGCGCACCACGTCGTCGGGTGGCGCCTCGGCGAGCGCGCCGGACTGCGGTGTCGGCGTCACGATCACGGGTGAGGGCGCAGCCGGGCTCGACGGCTGCGCCAACGCGGCGCGCGCGGTCATCACGACGACGTGGTCGAGGCCATCGGCCCAGCGCGGATCGGGGTTCGACACCTCGATCGGCTCGGGGCCGTCGGAGCCGGACGGGGCAGGTGCGCTGGCGAGGGTCCCGACCGTCGCTGCGGCGACGACCGCCAGTGCGCTGAGGACGCCCACCCGCATGTCGTGGCCGCGGTGGCGTCGAGCCGTGCGGGCGGTCGCGCTCGTCGGGTCGTCGGCCATCTCGTGTGCCGTCATTACGCAGGGCACCAAGGTCGCCAGGAACTCACTGTACGTGACGGCCTTGCCACATTCCGGGCTCTTGCGGAGATGTTGACGATGCCGGTGACGATGGCCGTGACGGCCCCGGAGCGGGGCGAGACTGGTGACGTGGACGAACTGCTCATCGACCGCCGCGCCGCGACCGAGCGGATCGACCTCGGGGGACAGGCCTGGGTCGAGCTCTCGTCGGCGTTCGTGCGCCACGCATCCGACGCGTTCGACGAGATCCACCGGACCACCCCGTGGGAGCAGTCCGAAGTGCTCCGCTACGACCGCTACGTGCCGGAGCGGCGGTTGGTGGCGAGCCGTCGACCCGACGGCCACCCGCTCCTGCGCCAGATCGACCTCCATCTCCAGGCGACCTACCGCCACCCGTTGGAGGGCGTCGCCGCCATCTGCTACCGCAACGGCGCCGACTTCCAGGGCCTGCACAGCGACCGCGAGATGCGGTGGCTCGACGCCACCCTGATCGCCATCGTGGTGCTCGGTGAACGCCGACCGTTCGTGCTGCGCCCACGGGCGCCGCTGTCCGAGGCGCTCGAACGGATCCCCGCGGGCAGTGGGCCCGACGACATCGTGCTCCTGCCCGGTGAGGGCGACCTGCTCGTGATGGGAGGCGCCTGCCAACGCACGTGGCTGCACGGCGTGCCGGCGGCCGACACCGATCGCGCCCGCATCTCGTTGACCTGGCGATGGACCAGCCGTCGCGGGCGGCCAGACACCAACCCGGGCTACTTCGACGGTCGGCAGTTCAGCGACCGACCCCGCCGACCGGGCACCCGTCGAGCCAGGGGTCACTGACCTGCGGCGGGCCGCGACCGGTACCCTCGTCGAGGTGGACACCACCTGGCTCGAGGCATCGCGTGTGCTCATCGTGGCAGGCAAGGGTGGGGTCGGTTCGAGCACCGTCGCCGCCGCCGCCTCGTTGCTCGCCGCCCGCCGAGGCGCCGACGTCCTCCTCATCGCCGTCGACGGCAAGCCGGGCCGCGGCCCGCTGCTCGGCGGACCACGGCTCTCGAGCGACGAGCAGGTGCTGCGGACGGTTCCCAAGGCGGGACGCATCCGTGGCCGGACGGTTCCCGCCGAGCAGGCGTTCGGCGACTACCTCGAGCTGAAGGGAGTCAGCGGGTTGCTGCGCAAGGCGGCGGCTGCGGCCTCGCTCGACATGGTGGCCGCGTCGACCCCCGGCCTCGAGCACCTCCTGGTGCTGGGCAAGATCAAGGAGCTCGAACGCACCGGCGCGGCCGACCTGATCGTGGTCGAGGCACCGCCCGCCGGACATGCTGCGCCGTTCATCCGCTCGGCCCGCGCGCTGCAGGACGCAGTGGTCAGCGGGCCCGTGCGCGACCAGGCCGACGAGGTCGCGGCGATGCTCGGCGACTCGGCGCGTGCCCAGGCGCTGCTCGTCACCCTCGCCGAGGAGACCCCGGTCAACGAGGTCATCGAGCTCGCCTACGACATCGAAGAGGACCTCGGTCTGGCGCTCGCCCCGCTGGTCGTGAACGCATGTTGGCCCGACCGCGGCGCGCTCGCCCTCACTCCCGCCGCAGCGGCCAAGCGCAGCGGGGTCACGCTCACCTCGGCCGATCGGGCCGCCCTGGCCGTGTCGAGCGCCTTCGGCGCCGCACGCCTGGCGGTGCAGCGCGAGCAGCTCGAACGGCTCGACCGCGACCTGCCGCTGCCCCGACTCACCCTGCCCCGCCTGCCCACGCCTCGTCTCGGGCCCGACCACCTCGACACGCTCGCCGACGCGCTCGCCGACGATCCGCAGGTGCCCGGATGAGCGAACCGGCGAACCTCGGCGAGCTGATCCGCTCGGTCGACCTGCTCGTCACCTGCGGCCCCGGCGGTGTGGGCAAGACGACCACGGCCGCAGCGCTCGGCCTGGCCGCGGCGCGCGCCGGCCGCAAGGTCGTGGTGGTCACGATCGACCCGGCCCGTCGGCTCGCCGACGCACTCGGTGTCGACGGGGTCGCCTCGCACGATCCGCACGAGGTCGCCGGCGCGGTGAAGGGCCGCGGCTCGTTCTCGGCGCTGCTGCTCGACGCCGAGAGGACCTTCGACCAGCTCATCATCGACCACGCCGGTGACGCCGCCGAGGCGATCCTGCGCAACCGCATCTACCGCAGCATCGCCGGCTCGCTGTCGGGGGCCCAGGCCTACATGGCGATCGAGCGCCTGCACCAGCTCCACTTCAGCGGCGACTACGACCTGGTCATCATCGACACCCCGCCGTCACGACATGCGATCGACGTGCTCGAGGCGCCCGACCGCTTGAACAGCTTCCTCTCGAACCCGGTGTACCGGGCGCTCACACTGCCCGGGCGCTCGTTCGCCAAGGTCACCAACGCCGCGACCACTGCGTTCCTGTGGACCGTCAAGCGACTGGCCGGCCCATCGATCGTCGAAGACACCGTCGAGTTCTTCCGCTCGATCTCTGGCATGGAGGAAGGCCTGCGCACCCGCGCCGCCGAGATGGGCGCACTGCTCCGCGACGCGCGGACGGGTTTCGTGCTGGTGTCGAGCCCGCGGGCCGAGGCCATCGACGAGGCGAGCTACCTGGCCGAGGCCGTCCAGCGCGGCGGCTACCGACTCGGAGGCGTGGTGGTCAACCTGGTCCACCCGGAGCCGCCACCGCTGTCGCTGCGCGCACGCGACATCGCCGCGATCGACGGCCCGCTCGCCGAGCAGCTCGCCTACCACGCCGAGCTCACCGCGCTCGCCGCGGCCGAACGCGACGAGTTGCAGGCGCTCGTCGACCTTGCCGGCGCGGCGCCGGTCTGCACGGTGCCGTTGCTCGACCACGATGTGCACGACGTCGCCGCCCTCGGCGAGCTCGGTGAGCTCCTCGTCGACTGATCGGGCGCCAGCCCGGCGCGGGCCGATCAGCGGCCTGATTGCTCGCCGAAGTAGGCAGCCCAGGGATCGACCGCCTGGCCGGGCGCGACCGACACCGGGGTCGGAGCAGGAGCAGGAGCAGGAGGC
>DAINND010000065.1:0-12213 GCA_036736065.1 Ilumatobacteraceae bacterium | reverse complement strand
CCGAGGCGGTGCCGGATCAGACGTAGGGGTCGTTCGGGCCGAGCGCCTCGTCCCACCATTGCACCGGCGCACCCTTGGCCTCCCAGTCGGGGAAGGGGTAGATGCAGTCGACCGGGCACGCTGGCAGGCACTTGTCGCAGCCGCTGCACAGCTCGGGGATGATCACCACATCGGGGCCGTGGTTGAAGATCGCGCCGAAGTGCGGCGGGCAGTGCCGCAAGCAGGCGTCGCAGTTGATGCACTCGAGCATCTCGATGCGCACGGGCGGGTTCTTCCACTTCGGGTTCCGCGTGCGCTGCGCGATCCGTTCTCCGCGTGTGGCCCCCATGGCCGCAAGTGTAGGCAACCCCCGCCGACCTTGACCGGCCGGTCGAGGCCTGCTCGACTGGGCCACGTGACCGACGGCGGGCACCGCACCCACACCGAGCAGGGGCTCGAGCGCAAGCACCAGCTGCTCGACGCGGCCGCCCGTCTGTTCTCGTCCAAGGGCTACTCGAGCACGCGGATCGCCGACATCTGTGCCGACGCCGGCGTCGCCAAGGGCCTCATGTACTGGTACTTCCCCACCAAGCAGAGCCTGTTCGCCGAGCTGGTGCGCACGATGCGCCAGCAGTTGCGCCGCGCCCAGGCGGCGGCGATGGACCCGAAGGCCGATGCGCTCACCCGTATCCGTCAGGGCACCGAGGCCAGCGTGCTCTTCATGGCCGAGCACCGCGCCTACTTCGCCCTGCTCGATGTGGAGCAGACCGACGACGAGGTCGCCGAGGTGCTGCGAACCGGTAGCGACGTCTACGCCGCCGATGTCCTGCGCCTCGTGCGCGAAGCCCAGCGCGAGGGCAGCCTTGCCGACGCAGAGCCCCAGCTCTACGTCACGGGGGTGCTCGGCGCCGTGTCGTCGTTCAGCCACGCCTTCCGGCGCGGTCGACTCGACGTGCCACCTGCGGATCTCGCGACCTTCGTCGGGCGGTGGGTGCTCCAGGCGATGGCCGACACGTCCGCCGACCTCTCGGCGCGCTGAGGGCGCCGAGACCGTCGCTCAGCGCTCGTCGGGCGGTACGTCGCGGTAGAGGCCGATCATCTCGACCACCTCGGTGCGGGTGATGCCGCCGCGCCGCACCTGCTTCCTGCGCTGGACCGGATCAGAGGGCCGCGGGACCGAACGGCTCCGTGACATCTTCGGCGGCGCACCGCTGGGCGCAGAGGGCTCGACGGGCTCGACGGAGGACGCCGCCTCGACTGGCTCCCCGACGACCGGCGCCTCGGTCGCCGACGCCCCGAGATCCTCGCTCGCGTCGGCATCGGATGCCGACTCGTCGCTCGTCGCCGAGGTCGCCCACACGACCGGCTCGTCTCCCCAGATCTCGGGCTGCTCGAGCCGCACGACGGCCTGCTCGGCGCGCGCCGCCGACCGGGCGAGCTCGGCGACCAGCAGGCCCAGCCGGTCGGGGGCCTCACCGGCGAGCGGGCCTCGCTCCACGGGGACGGTGACGAGTCGGGTCTCGGCCTCGACGAGCTCGTCATCGGGCCCGACGGGGCCGAGCTCGGGGTCGGAGCGGCTGATCACGCGCACGAACGCCTCGACGATGCGCGGCTCGAAGTGCGAGCCGCTGCCGGCGATGACGTAGTTGACCGCTTCGGCTCGCGACCAGGCCCGCTTGTAGGGCCGTTCGCTGATGAGCGCGTCGAACACGTCGGCGACCGTGACGATGCGCCCGGACAAGGGGATCGACTCACCGAGCAGGCCGGACGGATAGCCCGTGCCGTCCCAGCGCTCGTGGTGGTTGAGGGCCACTTCGGCGGCGAGCTGGATGAGGGGTGACGCACTGCCGGACAGGATCTCGGCACCCACCGTGGTGTGGGTCTTCATCACCTCGAACTCCGCCACGGTGAGCGGCCCGGGCTTCAACAGGATCGCGTCAGGGACGGCGACCTTGCCGATGTCGTGCAAGCGGCCGGCCAGGCGCAGCTGCTGGCTGTACTCGACGGACTCCCCGAGCTCGCGGGCGAGCAGTGCAGCCATGTCGCCGACCCGCACCGTGTGCTCACCGGTGTCGGTGTCGCGGAACTCGGCGATGACAGCGAGGCGCTCGAAGGCCTCGAGCTGGTACTCCTCGAGGTCGTAGGTCCGACCTCGAACCAGTTCTTCGAGCTCACCGGTCCGCAGCCGCAGGATCTCCGCCTGTTGGCGGGCGGCTTCGGTGTCGTGGGCGATCTGGAGCGTCTTGACCCGCAGGTCGGCGCCATGGCTGAAGAGATCCTGGTGGCGTTCGAAGCGTGCCTCTTGATGGGCCAGCGCCTCTTCGAACCGACCGAGCTGCTTGTAGACGGCGGCGCGCGCCGTGTGGGCGCGCAGCTCCTGGTCGACCATCCCGTGCTCGAGCGCCAGGGCGAGGGCCGGGCGGTACTGCTCGGCAGCGGCGCTCGGCCGGTCAGCGATGCGGTCGAGGTCGCCACGCGCGAGCGCGAGCGTGCAGTGCGACGACGCCGCCTCTGCGGCGCCGAGGCCGTCGAGGGCGATCAGCTCAGCCTCCGACAGGCAGGCAGCGGCCTGCTCCGGGGCGTTCATCGCGCAATACGACGCCGACAGCTGGGCGAGGATGCGGGCCACGGCAGCGGGCTGGTAGCGCCGGGCGAGCTCGAGCGCCGCCTCGCCGGCATTGATGGCGAGCAGGTGCTCCCGACGGGTCGCCCGTGCCCTGGCCAGGCTGGCCAGCGGACCGATGTCGAAGTCCTCGCGACCCGACCCTGCATTGGCAGCCATCGCAGCCTCGTAGGTGGCGACGGCGCGGTCGAGGTCGCCGAGCGCCTGGTGGATGTCGGCCACCGTGGTGAGCAATGGGCCCTCGCTCACCCCGATCCCGGCCATGCGGTGGCGTTCGAGCGCCTGCAGCGCAGCGTCGAGCGCGTCGGAGAAGTTCCCGGCCTCCATGTGGATCCGGGCGAGCAGATGCACGGCTTCGACCTCGACGGCGGGAGCGTTGCCCCGCATGGCGAGCTCACGGGCCTCGAGCGCCGTGGCGAAGGCGTCGTCGACACGTCGGGCCCGCTGGGCGAGCACTGCTTGGCGCAGCACGGCCTCGGACTCCGCGGCCGTGTCGACCGCCGAGCGGGCGAGCACACGGGCCTGCTGCGCCATCGTCTCGGCGGCGTCCGGGTCGACATCGGTGCACGCGTCCACGCCGGCGAGGAGCTGGCGAGCCGACGCGAGCGTGACGCGCCGTCGGGCACCCGTGTCGTCGCCCGAGGAGCTCGGGACCTGATCGTCGGCGGCGCCGCTCGTGTCGGCCATCTGCATCGTCACCGGGCACCTCCTCTCGCGACAGTGCTGGCAGACCGTCCGCTGCAACTCGTGATCGACATGGGTGGATCGGACCTCGGCGGAACGGGCCGACGAGTACGTCGGAGACTACCCAACGGCCCTTCCGAGCCGATGGATCACCCGCGAGCTACCCCGTCCCGGGGGACGGGGTAGCTCCACCACAGCCGTATCGTGGACCGGGTGAGCAGCAGCGCGCGCCGCATCGAGTCGTCGGCGGTCGCTGCCGTCGCGCCCGTGCTCGCCCTGCTGCCCGTGTGCCTCGGCGCGCTCGCCGTGTGCTGGCTCGTGCTCCGGCTGTTCTGGGACGTCGGGTTCCTCACGGGGGGCGGCGCCTACCTGGCCGGCGGGGTGCGGCTGTTCCTGAAGCCCGTGCAGGGTACCCTGCTCACCCGCCTGCTCGGGGCCCGCCGGCCGACCCGGGACGAACGTGCGCGACTCGAGACCGCGTGGCGCTCGGTCCTGCAGGCTGCGCACCTGCCCCAGCGTCGGTACGTGCTCGCCGTGCTGCCGTCCGACGAGCTCAACGCGTTCGCCTGCGGCGGCCACCTCGTGGTGGTCACCACGTTGGCCGTCGAGACACTGCCACGCGACGAGCTGACCGGAGTGCTCGCCCACGAGCTGAGCCATCACCTGGGGTTCCACACCGTCGCGCTCACCGTCGCCCAGTGGCTCAGCATCCCGGTGTGGCTGCTCGCCCGCATCGGGTTCTTCCTCCAGAACGTGGCCCAGGCGGCAACTTCGAGCTTCGCCCGCGACTCGACCTCGCTGCTGCTCATCGGCCGAACGGTGAGCGCTGTGCTCACCGCCATCTCGTGGGTCTTCCTCGCAGGTCTGGTGGCCGCCAACGCGCTCGGCAACTGGGCCGGGCGTGGCGCCGAGTTCCCGGCCGACGCGCGCGCCGTCACGCTCGGCTTCGGCCGCGAGCTGTCCAATGCCTTGCGTCGGGTGATCGCCGAGGGCGGCGGCAGCCGACCGCTCGGCTGGCGGGAGCGGATGGTGGCGACGCACCCCCCGGCACGCACGCGTATCGCCAAGATCGACGCGATCCGTCGAGCGCGCACCGCGATCCGGCCGTAGCGTCGGGGGCCATGACCACAGCGATCGAGGCCACCGCCCTGGTGCGCCGGTTCGACGACAACGAGGCGGTCGCCGGGATCGATCTGACGATCGGCAGCGGCGAGATCTACGGATTCCTCGGGCCCAACGGCGCCGGCAAGAGCACCACCGTGCGGATGCTCACCACCCTGCTCTCCCCCACGTCCGGCGACGCTCTCGTCGCAGGGCACAGCATCGTGCGCGAAGCGGAGGCCGTTCGCCTGCGCATCGGTGTCGCGCTGCAGGACGCTGCGCTCGACCCGAAGCAGACCGGGCGCGAGCTGCTCGACATGCAGGGCCGCCTCTACGGCCTCGGCCGCGCCGACCGCGACCGACGTGTGGCCGAGCTGCTCGAGCTGGTCTCGATCGGCGACGCCATCGACCGTCGGATCGGCACCTACTCGGGCGGCATGCAGCGTCGGCTCGACCTCGCCGCCGCGCTCGTCCATCAGCCCGAGGTGCTGTTCCTCGACGAGCCGACCACCGGCCTCGATCCCGCCAGCCGAGCGCTCGTGTGGGACGAGGTCCGCTACCTGAACGAGCAGCTGGGCATGACCATCTTCCTCACGACGCAATACCTCGAAGAGGCCGATGCGCTGGCCCATCGCGTGGGCATCATCGCCCGGGGCCGCATCGTGGCCGAGGGCACGCCGGGCGACCTCAAGCGTCAGATCGGGTCGGACGTGATCGTCGTCGATGTCGGCCGCACGCCTGCCGATCGGATCGCCGAGGCACTGCGCGACGTGCCCGGCCTCGGCAGCATCGAGACGAGCGGGCACGAGGTGCTCATCGCCGTCACCAACGGCGCCGCAGCCATCAGCCCGGTGGCGGTGGCCCTGGCCGAGGCGCAGGTGCGCGTCGAGGGGCTCACCCTGCGCACACCGACCCTCGACGACGTGTTCTTGCACATGACCGGCGCACGACTGCAGGAGGACCCAGCATGACCGCCACCACCACCGCCGACCGCCACGACCCGCAGCGCGTCACCCCGCGCAGCGCCGGCTTCGTCCACGACTTCCTGACCGTGTCGTTGCGCGCCCTGCGGCTCACGCTGCGCGAACCGGAGGCATTCGTGCCGGCGCTCATCATCCCGGTGTTCTTCTTCGTGGTGAACGTCGGTGCGCTGCAGTCCTTCGTGGAGGGCAGCCTGCCGCCGGGCTTCGACTACAAGGCCTTCCAGTTGCCGGTGTCGGTGATCTTCGCCGTCACCGGTGTGAGCCGCGCCGGCTCGCTGGTCATCGACATCCAGGACGGCTACTTCGACCGTCTCCTGCTCACCCCGGTCAAGCGGGGGACGTTGCTGCTCGGCCTGATGAGCGCCGACCTCGCGCTCATCCTCGCGCTGGCGGTCCCCGTGACGATCCTCGGCCTGGTGGTCGGTGTGTCGTCGGCGACCGGAGCGCTCGGCCTGCTGGTGTTCGTGATCGTCGCCGGCCTGTGGGGCCTGGCCTTCACCGGCTTCCCCTACGCGATCGCCCTGCGCACCGGCAACCCGGCGGCGGTCAACAACGCCTTCCTGCTGTTCTTCCCGTTCGCCTTCCTCACCACGGCCTACCTGCCGGCCGAGCAGATGACGGGTTGGCTGGCCACCGCCGCGAAGTTCAACCCGGTCACCTACCTCCTCGACGCGATGCGCACGATGCTGATGGAGGGATGGGACGCCGAGTCGCTGCTCAAGGGCTTGGCCGCCATCGGGCTGGTGGGCGCCGTGTCGTTCGGGCTCGCGTTCGCCGCGCTGCGCGGCCGGGTGCGGCGCTCGTGACCGGGGGGTGCCCGGCGGGGCTACGGTTCCGGCATGCTCCTCGCCCACGAGATCGTCGGTGACGGCCCGCTCGCCGTCGTCGTCCACGGCATCACCGAGTCGCGCGAGACCTGGCGGCCCCTCATCGGTCGGCTGGCCGAGCACTACTGCGTGGTCGCGGTCGACCTCCGCGGGCACGGTCAGAGCCCGGCGGGCGACGCCTACGACCCGCTGACGCTCGCCGGTGACGTGCGCGAGACCCTTGCCGCCACCGGCCACGACGGGATCGACGAGGCACTGCTGATCGGGCACTCGCTCGGCGGCATCGTCGTCAGCGCCTACGGCGCGATGTTCCCCTCCCGGGCAATCGTCAATGTCGACCAACCGCTGCGGCTGTCCGCCTTCAAGGAGGGCCTGGCCCAGCTCGAGCCGCTGCTGAAGGGCGACACCGACTCCTTCGCGATGGCCATCGGGTTGGTGTTCGGCTCCATGGCCGGTGCGCTGCCGGCCGACCAGATGGCCCGGATCGATGCGCTGCGCCGCCCCGACCAGTCGGTGGTGCTCGGCATCTGGGGCACGGTGTTCGACTCCTCGCCCGCCGATCTCGACGCGCAGGTCGACGCGCTCGTCGGCGCCGTCACGGTGCCGTACCTGGCCCTGCACGGCATGGACCCGGGCGACGACTACGGCGCCTGGCTCACCGGCGCCGTCCCCTCGGCCAGCGTCGAGGTGTGGCCCGATGTCGGCCACTACCCGCACCTGGTGCACCCCGATCGCTTCCTGGGTCGCATCGCCGATTTCGATCCGGCTCGGTGAGCCGACCGGTCACCAGGAGGCGATCGCAGCCACCGCGGCATCGAGCACCGCGATGAGGTCGGCGGGAGCCACCTCGAGGTCGAGGCCCCGCCGGCCGCCGCTGACGAAGATCGTGTCGAACAGCTCGCAGGTCTCGTCGACGACGGTGCGCAGACGCTTGCGCTGCCCGAACGGGCTGATGCCACCGACCACGTAGCCGGTGATCCGTTGCGCCGCCGCCGGTGCGCACATCTCGGCGCGCTTCGCGCCGACGGCGCCGGCCAACTCCTTCAACGACAGCTGGGCCGTGACCGGGACGATGCCCACCACCTGGCCCGAGACCCGTCCACCGGAGTCGATCACCTCGGCGAGCAGGGTCTTGAACACCCGGTCGGGCTCGACCCCGAGGGCCTCGGCGGCGAGCCGGCCGAAGCCGCGGCCGTCGTCGAGCGCGAGGGCGTCGTGGTCGAACTCGTGCACACCGAAGGGCACACCGGCCCGTTCGAGCTCGACGATCGCAGGGGTGGCGCCGCGCACGCCGCGACGCTAGCGAGCGGACGTGTCGCACACAGGCCTGTGTGGTGCCACCACCACCAGCCGGACCTGCTGCGCAGGCCCTCGCCGGCGTGACACACTGCGCCCGTGGCAGCTCGGCTCGACTACCGCATCGACGACAGGTACCGCCGTGACGACGGCACCGTGTTCCTGAGCGGCGCCCAGGCGCTCGCCCGGTTGCCACTCGAGCAACTGCGCGTCGACCGTCGCGCCGGCTGGAGCACGGCGGCGTACGTGACCGGCTATCCGGGCAGCCCGCTCGCCGGCTTCGACCGTGATGTCAGTGCTGCGGCGCGTCTGGCCGACGAGGACGGGTTCCACTACGTCTTCCAGCCCGGCATGAACGAAGAGCTCGCGGCGACCGCGGTGATGGGCGCCCAGCTCAGCTCGGGCCTGCGCTCGGCGCGCTTCGACGGGGTGATCGGCCTCTGGTGCGGCAAGGGCCCGGGCCTCGCCCGCGCGAGCGACGCGCTCCGTCCCGCCGTGCTGGCCGGATCGTCGGCGCGCGGCGGTGCCGTGGCGCTCGTCGGTGAGGACCCGGGCGCGAAGAGCTCGACCCTGCCCACCTCGAGCGATGCGACGCTGGTCGATCTGCGCATCCCGATGCTCTGCCCCGGCGACGTGCAGGAGACCGTCGACCTCGGCAGGCACGCCATCGCCATGTCGCGGGCATCGGGGGCATGGACCGCGCTCCGGATCGTCGAGGTGGTCGCCGACGGCCCCGGCACCGTCGCGCTGCCCCCCGAGCGCATCGTCCCGGTGGTGCCCACCGTCGAGATCGACGGCCGGCCGTGGTCGCCCTCCCCGAGCGGGCAGCTGCTCACACCACACACCCTGCGAATGGAGCACGAGCTCTACGAGGTGCGCCTCGAGCTCGCCCGGCAGTACGGCGTCGACAACCGGCTCAACCGCGTGGTCGTGCACGGACCGCACGACTGGATCGGCATCGTCGCCACCGGCCACACGTTCCCCGAGGTGCGTGAAGCCCTGGCGGTGCTAGGCCTGCGCACCGACGCCCAGTTGCGAGACGCCGGGGTGCGACTGCTGCAGGTGCTCATGCCCTGGCCGCTCGATGCCGCCGTGGTGCGCGAGTTCGCTGCCGACCTGGCCGAAGTGGTCGTGGTCGAGGACAAGAACCAGACCCTCGAGATGGCGGTCACCGCTGCGCTCTACCCGCTCGCCACGCGCCCCGTCGTGGTCGGGCGGCGCACCCCCGACGGAGCCTGGCTGATGCCCCCGACCGGGTCGCTCAGCGCCGACACCATCGGCCCGAAGCTGCGCAGCCGGCTCGTGCAACGCGTGGCGCCGGAACGGCTCGATTCTCCCGCCGAGCGCGCCGCCGGCCTGGCCGGGCGGCGCATCCCGCTGAGCGTCAACCGCACGCCCTACTTCTGCTCGGGGTGCCCGCACAACACGAGCACGCAGGCCCCCGAGGGGCACCTCGTCGGCGCCGGCATCGGCTGCCACACGATGGTCGCCCTCATGGAGCAGGGTCGCTACGGCGAGATCGTGGGCGTCACCGCGATGGGCTGCGAGGGCGCCCAGTGGTTCGGCATGTCGCCGTTCGTCGACGACGAGCACCTCGTGCAGAACCTGGGTGACGGGACGCTGTTCCACTCCGGGATGACGGCGATCCGCGCCGCTGTGGCCAACGGCGCCAACATCACCTACAAGATCCTCTACAACGGCGCCGTGGCGATGACCGGTGGCCAGGACCCGTTCGGCCAGCTCGACGTGCCCCAGCTCGTCCAGGTGCTGCTCGCCGAGGGGGTGCAGCAGGTGATCGTCACCACCGACGACCTCTCGCGCTACCGCAGCGGACCGCGCGCCGTGGCCATGCCAGCGGGTGTGCAGGTGTGGGACCGCTCGCGCATCGTCGAGGCGCAAGAGGCGCTGGCCCGCGTGCCGGGGACCACTGCGCTCGTCCACGATCAGCGCTGCGCGGCCGCAACGCGCCGCGACCGCAAGCGCGGCCGGATCGCCGCCCCCGGCTTCCGCGTCGTGCTCGCCGCGCGGGTGTGCGAGGGATGCGGTGACTGCGGCAGGGTCAGCAACTGCCTGAGCGTGGTGCCCACCGACACGCCGTTCGGGCGCAAGACGCGCATCGACCAAGGGTCGTGCAACCTCGACACGAGCTGCCTCGACGGCGACTGCCCCTCGTTCCTGACCGTGCGCCCTGCCCGTCGGCGACGCAGCCCGTCGGCCGAGCCGGCCCGAGCGGCGTCTCGTGCCGCAGCGCCGAGCATCGATGTGACGGCGCTGCCGGTGCCACGCGTGGTGGCGCCCACGGACGTGTGCACCATCCGGATGAGCGGCATCGGCGGCACAGGCGTGGTGACGGTGAGCCAGATCGTCGGCACAGCGGCGATGCTCGACGGTTTCGACGTGCGCGGCCTCGATCAGACGGGCCTGTCGCAGAAGGCCGGGCCGGTGGTGAGCGACGTCCGCCTCGCCCGCGGCGGGCCCACGGCGTCGAACCGGGCCACGCTCGGCTCGGTCGACACCCTGCTCGCGTTCGACCTGCTGGTGGCGGCGAGCGACGCCCATCTGGGCGCGGTCTCCCCGGAGCGTTCGCACGTGGTCGTGTCGACTGCTGCCGTCGCCACCGGGCACATGGTCGTCCATCCGGATACCCCGTACCCAACTCGCGACGCGCTCGAGCGGCTCCAACAGTCGTCGCGCTCGATGGTCACCACCGATTCGATCGCCGCCACCACGGCACTGCTCGGCGACCCGTCGACGGCCAATGTCCACCTGCTCGGCATGGCCGTGCAGTTCGGCCTGGTGCCGGTCCAGCCGGCCTCGATCGAGCGGGCCATCGAGCTCAACGGGGTGGCCGTGGCCGCCAACCTGGCAGCGTTCCGCGCCGGCCGCCACGCTGCGCTCGCCGAGCCTGCCGGAACCGCCCCTGAGGCGACCGGCGTGACGACCTCACCGGTCGCGGCCCGCATCGACGAGCTCGCCGCCGACCTGTCGGCCTACCAGTCGACGCGCTACGCCCGCCGGTTCCGCGAGGTCGTCGGCCGCGCGGCGACCGTCGGCGCCGACGAGCTGACCGAGGCCGTCGCCGTGCACCTGCACAAGCTGATGGCCTACAAGGACGAGTACGAGGTGGCCCGCCTGCTGCTCGACCCGTCGACGCGAGCTGCTGCCGAGGCCGTCGCCGGGCCGGGCGCGCGGGTGACGTGGAACCTGCACCCGCCCGTGCTCCGCTCGCTCGGCATGGACCGCAAGCTCCGGCTGGGCCGGTGGGCCAGCCCGTTGCTGCGGGCGTTGCGCGCCGGTCGGCGCCTGCGCGGCACGCCGTTCGACGTGTTCGGGTGGGCGTCGTTGCGCCGGCTCGAGCGCACGATGCGCGACGAGTACATCAGCGCGGTCGGCGCCGTGGTCGACGCGCTCGGGACGGCTCCGGACCCGGTGCGCGTCGACGAGGCCGTCGCCATCGCCTCGCTGCCCGACCAGGTGCGCGGCTACGAGCACCTCAAGCGCAACCGCGCCGAGGCCTACCGGGCCGAGCTGGCCACGCGGCTGGCGTCGTTCACCCGCTGATCGAGAAGACCGTCGCCGGCGCGGCCGGCAGGTGGGCGGGCAACGACACCAGCAGCTCGTGGCCGTGATCGGTGATCCGCTCGGTGTGCGGGAGCACGCGGTCGTTGCCGAGCATCCGGATCTCGGTCCCCTCGCCCACCGGCACGTCGCGGAAGCGCACCTCGTGGGCGGGTGAGCCCTGGACGATGGCATAGCGCTGGTCGGCGCCGCGGCAGGTGAAGCGCACCTGGCGGCCGTCGTCGGTGACGTCGCTCGACCGGGTCCAGGGTCGGGTGCCGAAGATGGCATCGCCATTCACACGTAGCCACCATCCGAGCGCCGTGAGGCGCACCACCTGGGCGAGCGGCACGACGCCGTCTGCCGTCGGGCCGACGTTGAGCAGCAGGTTCCCGCCACGGGCGACGATGTCGACCAGCATCCAGACGAGGTCGTCGACCGTGGTCATCGTCGCCTCGGTCTCGGCCCGGTTGTAGCCGAACGAACGGCCGATGCCGCGGCAGACCTCCCACTTGCGGGTGTCGTCGGCCTTGGTCGAGTACTCGGGCGTCGAGAAGTCGGCGTGCAAGGTGCCGCCGCGCACGGCGAGCAGGTTCCACCGGTCGTTGACCACACCCTCGGGCACGCGGTCGTAGTAGTAGCGGAAGATCTCGTTCGGATCGCTCGACAGCGGCCAGGCGATGTCGTTCCACAGCACGTCGGGTGCGAAGCGGTCGACCAGTTCGTGCACGTGAGCCGTGGCGTAGTCCAGGTAGGCCTGGCTCGACGGGATCTTCTGGATCATCCCCATGAAGCTGTCGATCGGCGGCGGCTCGAAGGTCCAGTCGAGCCCTCCGGAGTAGTAGGTGCCGAAGCGCATGCCGCGTGCTCGCACGGCCGAGGCGAGGTCGGCGATGTGGTCGCGCTCGGACATCCACCCGTCCTTGAACGGGTTGGGCATCGAGGTGCGCCACAGCACGAAGCCGTCGTGGTGCTTGGTGATCGGCACGACGTACCGGGCGCCGGCCTGGACGAACAGGTCGGCCCAGGCACTGATGTCGAACCCGGCCGAGCGGGCGTGGAACTCCTCGACGAAGCTCTCGTAGGTGCGCGAGCCGAAGAGCTCGGCGTGGTGGCGCGAGGTGGAGCTCCCCTCGAGCGACCACGAGTTGAGGTACCACTC
>DAINND010000064.1:0-12219 GCA_036736065.1 Ilumatobacteraceae bacterium | reverse complement strand
GTACGCCTTGCCCGCTCGGACCGGGCCACCTGCGGCCAACTGGCCCTCGATCGGGATGGTCGGCTGCGGTGGCTGCGGTGGCAGCCGGTCGATGCGATCGGGCAGCACCACTGGTCGGATGCGTGCTTCGCGGTAGCGGGCCAGTGTGGCCAGCGTGCGCTCGGCCTTGTCGAGCTCGCCGGCGTCGATCATTGCCAGGATCTCGGTGACACGCTCGCGCGGCAAGCCGAGCACCTCGCGCGCATAGCGAGCGGTTTCTTCCTTGAGTGCGATCAGATCGCCCTCGTACTTGCTCTGCGCTTCGACAGCGTCCTCGGCGCCTTCGGTGGTCTTCACCCAGGCGTCGATCGCTGCTTTCTCGAGATCCTTGAACGACTGCTCGAGGTCGTGCGTCGCCTTCTCGGCGGCGATCTCGTCGAACAGGTCTTGCCACTGCTGCTCGAGCCGCTCGGCTTCCTTCTTGGCTTCCTCGGTGGCGGCTTCGAGGTCTTCGACGTGGGTCGTCGACTTGTCGACAGCCGGCGGGACTCGCTCGCCGTAGATGCGGGCGAGCTCGCGCGACTCCTCGGTGCCGTGCTCGATCAAGCCGTTGAGGCGCTCGGTCTCGTCGGCCCAGTCGCTGACGGCTTCACCGATACCAGGGAAAGCGCCGGCGATGGCTTCGATGCCGCCCTTGAAGCGGTCGACGACCGGCACGTTGTCGCCGAACACCTTGTCGAGTCCCGAAGCGATGTTGTCGAGCGGCGAGAAGAAGTCGATGAGCCCGCTGCCGGCGACGTCTTCGAACGCGCCGGACAGCTGTTCGAACCTGTCGGCCATGTTGACGATGGCGTCGGCGACATCGGTGGCGACCGGGACCAGACCCTCGCCCATGTCCATCATCAGCCCGTTGACCTTGTCCGACAGTGCGTCGAGCGAGTCTCGGAACTTGCGGGCCTTGGCCAGCTCTGATTCGTCGATGACCTGCTGGTCAGCCACGCCGGCCAGGCTGGCCTTGAGCTGCGCAGCCGACATGCTCATCATCTCGGCCATCGCGCCGTAGCCGCGACCGAACACTTCCTGCGCCACGCGAGCCCGCTCGGTTGCGTCGGGGATGGCACCGATGCGGGTCACCAGATTCTGGAACGACGCCGCCGAGTCGACGGTGCCGTCCTTGGCCCGCACGATCGAGTCGGCCATGCCCTTGATGGCGGGGCCGTTCTTGTCGATCGCACGGTTCATGCGCATGATCGCAGCTTCGACAGCGCCAGACTCGATGCCGAGGTCGCCAGAGACCTCGATCAGCCGCGAGGCCGCCTCGACCGACACGCCGGTGGCATCGGCGAATCGACCCGCAGCAAGGGCAGTGTCTTGGAACGCACGCACCGACTTGACGCCGAACGCTGCAATGGCGCCGGCAGCGGCGACAGCGGCACCGGCGACGTTGGTCGCCAAGATCGAGCCGAGGCCAGATCCCGCCACTTTCAGCTTGCCGACGGCGCCGTCAGCCTTGGAGACCTCGGTGCGCAGTTTCTTGAGGCCGGTGTCGAAGCCTTTGCTGTCGAGGTCGAACAGCGTGGTGATCCGGTTGGCCATCAGTCACCGCCCAACTAGTCGACGTCGAAGTACTTGCGAGACGTGCGCCGCAGACCACGCAGGGCGATCTCGTCGACCAGGCGCTCGGTCTCGCGTCGCACCTTGGTTGCCGTGCCCTTGCCGGCGGTGTAGCCGTTCCAGCGTTTGGCTTTGCGGGCTCGCACCTTGCGCAGGCTGCCGTCTTTGTTGCGGGCGGTCCTGCCGGTTGTTGCACTGACGCCAGGCCCGGCAAAGCCGCCAGCGTTGCCCTGGTTGCGGCCGATCTCTGCGACGGTCCACGGGCCGGCGCTGGTCTTGGTCGGCGTCAGCAACGTGGCGCCATCGCGCAGATGCTTGAGTTGCGTATCGAGCGGTGGCGCCCAGCCACTGAACTTCGGGTCGCCGCCGAGATCCTGGGACGCCACACGCGTGGCGATGCGCTGCATCGCTTGCGCCTGCTCGCCGGTGATCCTCCGCTTCTCCTCGCGCTCGAGCTCGCGACCGAAGCGCGCCAGCTCCCGCTCAAACGCTGCGAACGAGGAGAACGTCGGCATCAGCTCGTCAAGCGTGCGACGCGGCCGGTCGTCGGGAACGTCAGCGACACCGTGGCCAGCTCGCCGACAGCGTTGGCGATCGGCTGGTAGCTCAGGTTCAGGAACCGGAAGACGTAGGCGGGGTTCGTGGCGCTGCGCGCCGCCGACGTCGGCTTGATGTCCATGAACAGCGACGACGGCGACCCGAAGCCGAGCGGGCCGCCGAGGCCGAAGATGGCGTCGGTGACGCTGGCGTCGAAGTCCTGGTTGAGCGTGAGCGACACGCTGCCCATCTGCAAGCCGCTGATCTTCTGGCGCCAACCGGCCGAGGCGAAGTTGGTGAACTCGAGCTCCTCGGCTTCGAGGCTCAGCTCGACCTGGGTGACGAGCGCGCTGATGTCGACTGACGACGTGATCGTGCCCGACGGGGCGGCGGTGCCGCCGGGGGCGGTGCCGGTCCATGCGGTGCCGACCAGGATCGTGGCGCCAGTGAGTGCGAAGACAGCCATGTTCGGCTCCTTTGTGGTGCTGGTGGGGGACGCGAACGAGCCGCCCGGTCAGGCGGCTCGTGGCGAGGGGGTGGTGCGGGTCAGGCGCTGACGCCGGCGGCGATCGCGAAGGTGACCGACGTGAAGCCGGTGATCGTCCAGCCCGCACGGATGTGGGTCTCGCTGGCGATCGGGCCGGCGACGCTGGTGAACTGGTGGCCGACGGCGGTGAAGCTCTGCGAGGTGATCTGCGTGGCAGCCGACGGGAAGCCGACGGCGTTGTCGCTCTGCACCGTGAACACGATGGAGCCCGAGCCGGTGACGGACAGGACGTGGAACGAGGCGAACAGCCGCTGCCCGGTGGTCGGGAACGTGAACGCCAGCGCCGTGCCGGTGCCGGTGGCGGTGCGTGCGGCAGTCGGGTGGAGCATGACGCCACGCACCACCCGGTCGGTGCCGGCGAAGTTCAGCGAGAACGCTGCGGCGTCGCCGACTGCGCCGCTGAGCGGCGTGTTGCTGGTCAGGCGGCCCTGACCGAAGAACGCCACATCGCCGGCGGTGGCGGTCGACTGTGGGACGACGGTGAACGTGTCGGCGCCGAACGTGGTGGCCGGGAACACCGGGTCGACGCCGACGGTGTCGAAGTCTTGGAAGCCCTCGGCGGCAGCGGTGAAGGTGCGCAGGCCGGGGATCTTCTGGCGCCAGCCGGCGGCGTTCAGTGTCGTCACGTCGAGCTCGTCGGCGGTGGCGTCGATGGTGAAGCTGCGGGCGAACCCGGCGAGCTCGAGCGTGTCGACGACCGCTGACACGTTGGTGAGTGCGAAGACCGGCACGGTGGAACCTCCGAGATGGTGGTGGGGCTAGCGGCGCAGCCGGATGAGCACCTGCAGTGACGCCTGCACGGCCTCGCTGCCGTCGGTGGCTGCGACCCTCGACAGCCCTGACGCTTCGGTGACGATGACGTTGGCGACGGCGCCGCCGAGCGTGCGGTCGACGCTGATGGCGTCGATGATCGAGTTGACGCGCCCGGTGCCAGCAGACAGCAGGTCGAGCACGGCGATCTGCGAGTCGATGTCGCTGGCGCCCTGGTGCATGACGAGCACTTCGACCTGGACGTCGCACAGCACGTCGGTGCCGAAGCTGCGGTGGTAGCCGACGAACGGGTCGCCTGGGCGCACGATCACGCACGGGAACTGCGGAGTGGTCGGCGGGATGAGGTCGTAGCAGGCGATGGTGCGAGACGCCGGGTCGGGCGTGCCGGTCGTGTTGGCGCGCACGTTGGCGGCGTCTTCGGTCAGCAGCTCGGCGCTGGTCTCGGTGACGAGCAGTGTCGGGTTGTTGATGCCGTCGCTGATTGCTCGGCTCAGCGCCGTCAGCACGGCCCGCAGGTCGAGCGTGGCCATCAGGCGATCCCGAACGACTCGACGCGCCGCAGCGGGTCGAGCAGCATTTCGACGTACGGGTTCTGTCGGACGCGCACGGCGCCGAACTCGCCGAAGCCGGCGACGCCGGAGCGGTTGTCGCGCTGGTGCAGGATGTCCTTGGCGAGCACCTTGACCGCTTCGATGCCGGCCGCCGGCACCTCCGACCAGCCCCAGGTGGCCGTGACGCTGACGGTTGCTTCGCCGGCGTCCATGTACCACGAGCCGCCGTTGATGAGGCGCAGCATCGTGATCGGCCGGTAGGCGCCCGAGGCGGCACGGTTGCCGACCGGCTCGGTCTGGTAGTCCGACGCTGCCAGCGTCACGGTGTTGTTGACGACGCTGGTGACGGTGGTGCAGTCGTCGATGCGCAGCACCGTCAGTGACTGCGGCACGAACAGCCGCACCGATGCTGCACCGGCCAGCTCAAGCGAGCGGCCGATGTGCTCGTACACCATGTAGTGCGCTGCGTCGAGCGCAGCGGTGATCGTCACGTCGTCGGCGGTGCCGAGCTCGTTGCGGGCGTAGCTCTTGAAGTCGGGCAGGGTCACGATCGCCATCGGTCACTCCTTCGTGGCCAGCGGGGCCTGCTCGATCAACCAGTCGAGGAACAACTCGAACGCCTGCCGCAACGGTGTCTGTGTCGGCTCGCCGTAGGTGCGACGCCACTTGCTGTTGTCGCAGTCCCTCGACCACACGCCGACCGGGCCGTCGATGGTGACGATCTCGGCGTCGACGCCGACGATGTCGAGGCACAGCTCGGCGACTTGGCGGCAAGTGACCGCACCTTTGGCGCCGACGTTGACGGGGCCGTCGTAGCGGTCGGCCAGGCCGAGCGTGGCGAGGCGTTGCACGGCGTCGGCGACGAACAGGTAGCTGCGCATCTGTTCGCCCGAGCCCCACAGTTCCAGGCGTCCGGTGCGGCGCGCTGCGAGCGCCTTGGTGGCGACCGCAGCGGGGAACTTCATGCGCTGACCCTCGTGCTCTTGCAGCGGACCGAAGATGGTGTGACAGATCGCCACCCGAGCGTCGAACGGGGCACGCTTGCACAGCTCGAGGCCGTATCGCTTCTCCCAGCCGTAGCCGGCGTCGGGCGTGCCCCACGACAGATGCTTGTCTTCGGCCAGTTTCGGTGCGGCGCCGATGTTCTGCTGCACTTCAGTGGCGTAGGCGCAGGCGCTCGACGTGTACACCATCCGGTCGGTGCCAGCCTCGGTGCATGCTTGCAGCACGTTGGCGGTGATCCGGCCGTTGGTGATGCTGGCGGGCCAATCCTGCGGGCCGTGGAACCAGGCGACGCCACCCATGTCGGCGGCGAGGTGGTACACCAGCTCGGCGCCGTCGACGGCCCGGCGTGCCTGGTCGATGTCGCGCAGGTCGGCGGTGATGGTGCGAACCGGCGGCAGCCGGAACGCTGGCCACTGCACGTCGACAGCGGTGACGTCGTGGCCTTGTGCGGCCAGGTGGCGGCACAAGTTCGACCCGATGAAGCCGCCGCCGCCGAGCACCGTCACGGCGGTCACAGCGCCGCCATCCTGCGCTCGAACTCGGCAGCGTCCTCGGCGTAGCGGGATGCGCTCAAGTCGTAGGTGGCGTCATGTTCGGCGAGCCCCCACAGCGGGTGCCGGTGCTCGACGATCGACGTGTGGCAGTGGGCGTACACGCCTCGGCGCATCGCCACCTGCACGAGCTCGGTGTCGACGTAGTTGTGGTGGTAGTCGTGGAGCACCTTGCCGGGGATCGCATCAGCGGTGGCACCGTCGGCGATGTAGTCGGCAGCGACCAGCGAGTGCGTCGAGTGGACACCGGCGAGCACGCCCTGGTGGTGCAGATCGTTGGTGCCGATCACCTTGGCGCCGGTGAGCTCGGCGAGGCGCAGTGCGTTGACGTCCCAGCCGCGCCGGAAGTCGAGGTCGTCGGCTGCGGTGAACAGCCAGTCGTGCTCGAGTGTTTCGGCGGCGCAGTTGATCGCACCGGCGTAGCTGCGTGCGCCGGTGTTGACGAGGTGTGGCAGTGCGAACTGCTCGCACACCTGCACCGATTCGGTGTCGTCGGCTTCGACGACGAGCAGCACGTCGGTGCTGTTGGCACTGTGGTCGGCGGCGTTGCGGAACACCGCAGGGAGCCGATCGGCTCGGCCGTAGCTGGGGATGACGACGAGCACGCTCATACGGTCAGCTCGCCTCGGCTGTAGGCCCGGTCGAGCCGGATCTGCTTGACGTGCTCGAGGTAGCCAGGTGTCGTGGTGACGAACAGCGGCACGCCGGCGTGGGCGAGCAACCGGCAGAAGTAGATGTCTTCGCCTTCGTTGATCGGCCAAGCGATGTGCCGGAACCAGCACTCGGTGTCGCCGAACCCGGCCTTGGCCGAGGCGGCTCTGGCCATCTCGAACGCCACCCGGTGCACCAGCAGACACCCGGCACCGACTGCGGCGACTTGGACGACAGCGTTGTCGGGGAGCTCGTCGAGCGGCTTGAACTGCTGGCCGTCGTCGGTGAAGGTGAACACGTTGTGCGTCGAGCGCACGTCGTTGGTGGCGCCGCCCTCGAACCGCCACACCGGCACGCCCATTGCCAGGCACGACTGCTTGGTGGTGCGCGCGACCTGCTCGACGGCGAGCATCAAGTGCTCGAGCAAGTTGGCCGGGTACAGCTGGTCGTCGTCGAGGAACAGCAGCCACTCGGGCTGGTCGTCGAGCGCCAGGAACTGTTTGACCAGCGTGTTGCGGCTGTTGGTGATGAGCGACGCGCCGACGATCCAGATCGACGGCTTGTCGTGGCGCAGCCAGCCTCGCCCGTACATCGAGTCCCACAGCGTCAGCTCGATCAGCGTGCGCGTGGTGTGCGACGCCATCTGGCCACGAGTGGGGATGCCCAGCGTGATGCGGCTGGTTGCCGGCCCGGCGTCGGTGATGGGACGCGTGTCGGCAAGGGTCTGCAGTTTGGTCATGGTGCCCTGTGGTTTCTGCCCTGGTGCCCTGGTGCCCCCGGCCGGACCAGGGCGAAGCCGGCCGGGGGCGATGTTCAGCCGTCGATCAGAACGACGGGGCCACCAAGCCGGTGCCGACCATCACCGAGGTGCCGCTCGGGTAGCGGCCAGCGGTGAACGCCGAGTAGCCGTAGATCGCCAGGCGGATCGTGGCGGGCGGGTTGACGGCCTGCTCGAAGGTGAACAGCGCCGGGCCGGCGGTGTCCTCCCACAGAGCGAAGTCGCTGACGCGTGCCACGATGACCCGGTCCTCGTTCGTGCTCGACCCGAGGTTCGTCGGGATGTTGGCGTCGACGAGCACCGGCAGACCGCCGGCGATCGTGCCGACGAACTGCTGCGAGCCGGTCACGCCGAGCGCGAGCGCGTTGCTCGGGCCCAGCGCAGCCGGGACGACCAGCGGCCGGTTCGACGAGTCCGACGCTGCGACGAGCGCGTGCCAGCGGCGAGGGTGCATGATGACGACCTCGGCGGGACGCAGCCGGTTGGTGGCGACGTCGTTGAGGTTGCCGGCCAGCTTCGACATGAACGTCGTGATGGCGGTCGAGCCGTAGGTCTGGACACCGATGCCGGACACGTTCAGCACGCCACGGTGCTGACCGTTGGCGCCCGAGCCCTGCAGCAGCTGCAGGTCGAGCCGCTCGTTGTACGCCTCGATCAGGGCGCGGAACACGAGGGCGTCGGTGATCTGGCCACGCTCGACGGCCTGGCGGCTGATGTCCTGCTGGCCCGTGATCGTCACGACCGGGATCGTGATGTCGGTGGTGACCATGTCGGTCTCGGCCACCGCACCGTTCTCGGTCTGGACGTTCACCGCAGCGCCGGTCGTGACACGCGTGGCGAACACCGTCATGGCGTTCGGCGGCAGGTCGTAGCTCGGCACGATGTTGGCGAACGGCCGCGACGACCTGGCCAGCTCGGCAGCCATGTCGAGCAGGTAGATCGGCGGGACGAGGCCGTTGAGGGTCGACGACGTGATGTCGCGACGCTCGATGCGGACCTCGTTCATGTGCCGCTCGATGCGCTGGGCGGCGTCGGGGCTCTGGCCACGCTCGGTGAGCCAGGCGTCCTGGATGAACGAGCGGCCCTCGCGGGCGTTGCGCTCGCTGTAGGTCGACTCTTCCTTGCGGACGTAGGCGCCGGCGATGATCGGGGGGGCGGGGCGCACCGCAGCGGCGGCAGCCGCCCGGCTCTCGGCGTCGACGGCAGCGGCGAGCTGGTCGGCGGCGGCGGCGAGGTCGGCGGCGAGCTTCTCACCGCTGGTGCGCAGCTCGGCGATGCGAGCGAGCGCAGCGTCGTCGTCGAGACCACGGGCCTCGGGGTCGGTGGCGATGGAGCTCAGCTCGGTCGCGATCTCGTCGCGCTTGGCCTCGAGCTCGGTGATGCGCGCCTGGACGCGCTCGGAAAGCTTGGACATGGTGGTTATGCCTCCTCGGGCATGCGGGGGGTGTTGGGGGTGATCCCTCGGATGCGGTGGCATCGGGTGGCAGACGGTGGTGGCCGCTGTGCGGCTCCGAGCGTGTTGCCTGGCCTGCGCCTGTCGGCGAGAGGGTGGGTGCGGCTACTTGAGCCGCAGAGCTGCGAGAGCGGCCTGGGCGGCGATTTCCACCCGACGCGTCTCCCGAGCGATCGTGCTGGCGCGCGCCTCACTGATGGCGGCGGCCATGTTCTCGATGCTGCCGACCGTCGCCGGGTTCGCCCCGGCCCAGACGATCGTCGCTTCGACGAGCTGCACCTCGGTGATGGTGCGCTCGGTGTAGTCCTTGTTCCACTTCTGGCCTCGGGCGTAGAAGCCGATGGACATCTCGTCGACGACGCCGCCTTCGATCTGCTGCACGAGGTCGGCGATCCACGACACGCGGGTGTCGAGCTTGGCTTCGGTCAGCAGACCGACGCCGTCCTCGACGAACGACAACGTGCCCGACCGGGTCGTGGCGACCACCTGGGCGTTGTCGTGTGCGTAGAGCAGCGCCTTGTTGTCGGTCATGCCGATCGAACGCTTGAACGCCCCACGGGCGATGGTCTCCGACCAGCCGCCGGCGTCGACGCCGCCCATCACGTCGTAGGGGTGGTCGGTCACCGAGGCGTAGCCACGGAACAGGGCGTGCGTCGAGTCGGCGTCGGCCAGGCGCAGCTCGAAGCCGCCACTGACACGCGCCTCACGGATGCGGGGGATGTCGATCACTGGGCACCTCCGGTGCTGGTGGCTCGAACTGCGTCGCCGTCGGCCATCGGCGCCCTGTCATCCATTTCGCGACCCTCGTTGAGCGTGAGGAACGCACCGCCGGTGGCGGCGATGATCGCGTCGAACTTCGTCTTGAGGTCGGTGCGGATCAGATCGTTCTCGTCGAACTTGGCGTAGATCGACGCCGGCCGCACCGCACGCGACAGCGACCGCTCGAGCTTGACCATCCAGTAGCGGATGGCTCGCTGCAGCACGATGATCTGCTGCTGCTCGACGTTGGAGTACGTCAGCGAGTTGCCCGACGAACCGCCGACCTGCTCGGGCGGGAACAAGAAGTAGGTGGCGATCTCGGTCGAGGTCTGGGTGAGCACGTCACCGATGGCAGCGTCGACGGCCGGCATCGAGAACGGCGACATGGTCACCGACCGGGGCAGCACGATCGGCTCCCGGTTGCCGTTGGACAGCTCACGGATGCGCTGCTTGAGCATCGTCGCTTGCTGCTCGCCGAGGTCGATCTCGGAGCTGACGACAGCGGTCGGGTGCGCACCGTCGCGGAACCAGCGGCGCAGATACTGGAACGCTGCCAGCTGCACGGCGATCGGCTCCGACGCCCGTCGCACCAGCGACGTGCCGAACGGGTGCTTGCGATCCGGCACGCCGGTCATCCACCACATGTCGGCGGCGGGCACCGGGGTGCGGTCGATCGTGAACGACCAGCCGCCATCGGAGTCGGGTTTGACCTTGACCGATTCGTCGGGGATCAGCTCGATCTGGGTCGGCGACAGACGTGCGTCGCGGCCGACGATCCGACCCCACGCCCGCCCGTCGCACATCGCTGCTTGGATCACCTTGTAGACCCAGTCCTCGAACGCTTCGTCGCCGCTGGGCTCGCGCCACAGTCGAGGCAGTGACTCGATCGACACCGGCATCGCCTCGCCACCGTCGCGGTAGCCGTGCAGCTTGAGCGACGACACCGACGACGCCACCGAGTGCACGCACGCAGCGACGGTCGGCACGGTCAATGCTTGATCGGTCGACACCGGCCCGGCGAACACGTCGATGCGACGCTGGCGCAACGCCTCGAACACCAGCTGCGACTGATCCATGCGCTGCTCGAGCGGACGGCTACGACGGAGCAAGCTCACTGCTGCTCACCCGCCAGCAGATAACCGACAGCGGTGGCGATCGCTCCTGACACGATCAGCCCTGCCGGGGTCCACACGAGGAACGTCCCGACGCACACTGCGAGCAGACCGGCGACCTCGAGGGCGGTGGTGGCGACGTTGCGCATGTGCACCTCCCGGTCAGTAGACGAAGAACGAAGGGGCCGGCTTCGCGACCAGCAACGACCTGGCGGCGGTGGCGGCGACCAGCGGCGAGATGGGCACCGTCGATCGGCGCCGATCCCACGCCCACGACTCGCCGAGCACCCGCTCGGTCACGTCGGCGGCGGCAAGGTCGAGCGGCCCCTGGGCGAGTGGACGACGTAGCCGGCCCTCGACGATGTCAGCGAAGAACGCGCCGCACGCTGCCTTGTAGTCCTTGGTGGACAGTTGCACCAGCAGGTCGGCGCTGATGCCGGCCAACCGGAACGCATGTACCACAGCACCGACCGTGGACGTCACCGGCCCGGCTCCGTCGCAGACGACAGCGGTCGGCTGCCAGCGTTCGACGAGCTCGACGAGCCGACCGGCCAACCAGCCGGTGCCGGCCTGGTGCTCGATCAGCTCGACGTAGGGGCTGTCGACTGGACCGGCAGCGATGGCGATCGACGCCCACTCGCCACCCGGCGACACGTCGAAGCCGATGATGAGCTCGCCCGGTTTGACCTCGACGATGTCGCCGGTGCCGGTCGATGCCCACGCATCGGCGGGGATCTTGGCGGGACGGTCGGCGCTGTCGTCGGGCAGCGGGTCGGGGACGCCGAGGCGTTCCCGCAGGAACTCGCCGGGCGGCATCGCTGCACGCTCGGCATGGATGAAGTCGAGACCGATGCGGATGCCCAGCGCCGGATTGGCTCGGGCCACCGCCTCGTCGTCGTCAGGGTCGACGCCGGCGTCGTTGCCCCACTCGGCGAGGAACAGCCGGTCGGAAGTGCCGGCGATGGCTCGCTGGCGAAGCTGGTGCAGCACGACACTTGACGACATCGGTGCCGACGAGGTCAGCCACAGCTGCGGGTTCGGCCGAGCCGACAGCGTCGGCAGCAGTGCGCCCATCATCACCGGAGTGACGGCGAACGCTTCGTCGAGGTACACCGCGTCGCCGGACATGCCACGACCCGAGCCGCCCGAGCGGGCGATGAACCGCAGGCGCTCGCCGGTCTTGAGCTCGATGGCTTGCTCGCCAGCACCCCGACGGATGCGGGCGACCACCCGGTCGAGCTCGGGTGCGGCTTCGATCAAGTTGCACAGCCGCAGGAAGTGCTCGAACGTGGTGCGGAACTCGTGTGCCGTGTGCACCTGCAGCCGCTCGCCGAGCAAGAACAGCCCGGCCAGCTGGCGGGCCTCGAGGATCGAGCCCTTGCCGTTCTGGCGTGGAACGATGACGGCGACCTCGAACGCTGCGTGCTTGCCGTCGACGGCTTCGGCCAGGGCGTGCTCGAGCACCCATGACTGCCAGTCGTCGAGGATCAGCCCGGCGCTGGCAGCAAACTCGACGGCCTCACGCCCCGCGCTTGCGTGTCTGTCGCTTGGCAGGTGCAGCAGGCTGGGCCGCTGCGATCCGGTCAAGACGGCGCTGCTTGAGCTCGTCGGCAAGGCTGCGCTCCCCTGTTGCGGCAATGCTGTCGATCTCGGCGAGGATGGCGGCCAGGCGGCCGGCGATCTGCGCCACGACCGCAGGCGGTGCGTCGTCCATGTCTCGGGCCAGCTTGTCGCGCATGGCGATCAGCGTGGCTCGGCGAGCATCGGTGCTGGCGGCTGCTGCGATCGTCATGGCACCTCGCCGGGTTTATGCACTCGTCATCCAAACCGAACGAACTCGCCTAGGTTCACGTTCGCACAAGCTCGGAAACCGCAAGCCCCCTACCTGGGGTAAGTATTCGCGCGGAAGTT
>DAINND010000063.1:0-12242 GCA_036736065.1 Ilumatobacteraceae bacterium | reverse complement strand
GTCGTCGTGGCCGAGATCTCGCTCGGTGCGCGCTCCGGTGCGTGGCGGCTCATCCTTTCGTACGGCCAGGAGGCGACCAGCGACCCACCCAAGCTCTACACGGCCGGTCTGGGCGCCGCCGTGCTCGGCTTGCTGATGGCGCTCCTCGTCTCGCTGATCGACCGCGCGATGATGCGCAACCGTCCCCAGGAGGCGACATGACCGCGCAGGTGCACGAACCGGCCGCCACCGACGCGCCCGCGGTGCCCGCTGCCGTCGAGGCGGTCGGCCTCGGCAAGGTGTTCAACCCCGGCTCGGCCAACCAGGTCGATGCGCTCGTGGACGTCCAGCTCACGATCCGCCCCGGCGAGTTCGTCTCGCTCATCGGCCCCTCCGGCTGCGGCAAGTCGACGTTGCTGCGCCTCATCGCGGACCTCATCGAGCCGTCGGGGGGCACGCTCACCGTCAACGGCAAGTCGGCTCACCAGGCTCGGCTCGACCAGGACTACGGCATGGCCTTCCAGCAGAGCGGGCTGTTCGAGTGGCGCTCGGTCGAGCGCAACATCGAGCTGCCCCTCGAGTTGAAGGGGTGGGACAAGGCCCGTCGCCGCGAGCGCAGCGCCGAGATGCTCGAGCTGGTGAAGCTCGGCGACTTCGCCCGGCACATGCCGTGGCAGCTGTCGGGCGGCATGCAGCAGCGCGTCGCCATCGCCCGCGCGCTCGCCGCGCACCCACCGTTGCTGTTGATGGACGAGCCGTTCGGGGCGCTCGACGAGATGACCCGCGAGCACATGCAGGCCGAGCTGCTGAGGATCTGCTCCACCACCGGCACCACCGTGGTGTTCGTCACCCACTCGATCCCCGAGGCGGTCTACTTGGCCGACCGTGTCGTCGTGATGTCGCCGCGGCCCGGTCGGATCACCTCGATCGTCGATGTCGCCCTCGGCCGCGCCCGCGACGAGCTCACCCGCGAGGCGACCGAGTTCTTCGAGCGGGTCACCGAGGTCCGCGAGGCGCTGCGCGGCGGCGAGCTCGACTCCGGCGCGCGCGGGATCGAGGATCGATGAGTGTCGAGCGCACCCCGCGCCAGCTGGCGGTCACGGTGCTCCCGCCGGTCGCGCTCGGTCTGGGGTTCCTCGCCCTGTGGCAGGCATGGGTCGTCGCCTACGACGTGCAACCCTTCGTGATCCCGCGGCCGACGGCCATCTGGCAGTCACTCGTCGACGACTTCGACCTCGTGCTCGCCGCGTCCGTCGTGACGGGCACCAACGCCTTGGTCGGCCTGGTGTGCGGGGCCGTGCTCGGCTTCGTGCTCGCCGTGCTCACCAACCGCTTCGCAGTGGTGGCCGAGCTGATCAACCCGCTCGCGGCGACGATCGCCGCCATCCCGGCCGTCGTGATCGTCGGCGTGCTCAACAACATGTACGCCCTCGACAGCCAGATCGGCCGGCGCATCATGGTGACGCTCGCCGTGTTCTTCATCGTGTTCGTCCAAGTCGCCAAGGGCTTGCGCCAGAACGACGCCACTCAGATGGAGCTGATGCGCTCGTACGCGGCCACCCCCCGGCAGACGCTGCTGAAGGTGCGGCTGCCGAACACGCTGCCGTTCTTCTTCACCGCCATTCGCAACGCTGCGCCCGTCGCCGTCATCATCGCCCTCGTGTCCGAGTACTTCGGCGGCACGCAGGACGGGCTCGGCAGCAAGATCTCCGGCACCCTCAACGGTTCCAACAAAGCGCTCGGCTTCGCCTACGTGGTGGGCGGGTCGATCGTCGGGCTGTTGTTCTTCGCCGGGTCCAGTCTCCTGGAACGTGTCGCCGTGCCATGGCGGCGGCAACGGTCCAGGTGAGCAACACACACAACAAGGGGAGGAACATGCGTACCAGAACGATGAAGGTGCTGGCTGCTGCCAGCGCTGTCGGTCTGATCCTCGCTGCCTGCGGGGGCGACGAGGAGACGACCGAGACCACAGCGGGGGGCGGTTCGACCGGGGGTGGCTTGGCTGTCGACGTGTCGACGTGCACGGCGCCGCAGGGTGACACCGTGAAGCTGCAGCTGCAGTGGTTCACCCAGGGTCAGTTCGCCGGCTACTTCGCCGCCGTCGACCAGGGCTTCTACACCGATGCGGGGCTCAACGTCGAGATCGTCGAAGGCGGTGTCGACATCGCACCGCAGAAGCAGTTGGCGACCGGCGCGGTCGACTTCGCCATCTCGTGGGTGCCCAAGGCACTCGCCGAGCGCGAGGCGGGGGCCAAGGTGACGAACATCGCCCAGGTCTTCCAGCGCAGCGGCACCCTGCAGGTGAGCTTCAAGGACTCGGGCATCACCGCGGCCAAGGACTTCAAGGGCAAGAAGATCGGCAACTGGGGCTTCGGCAACGAGTACGAGATCTTCGCGGCGCTGTCCAAGGACGGCCTCGACCCGGCTGCCGACGTGACCCTCATCCAGCAGAACTTCGACATGAACGGCCTGCTGTCCGGCGAGATCGACGCAGCGCAGGCGATGACCTACAACGAGTACGCACAGGTGCTCGAGGCCATCAACCCCGACACCGGTGCGCTCTACACGGCAGATGACCTCAACGTCGTCTCGTACGAGGCCGAGGGTGTCGGCATGCTGCAGGACGCCATCTGGGCCGACGAGGCCCGGTTGTCGGATCCGGCCTACTGCGGCAAGGCGCTGGCGTTCGTCAAGGCCTCGCTGAAGGGTTGGGCCTACTGCCGCGACAACGTCGAGGCCTGCCGCGACATCGTGGTGGGCAAGGGCTCCAAGCTCGGCAACAGCCACCAGCTGTGGCAGGTCAACGAGGTCAACAAGCTGATCTGGCCCGCCGCCAACGGCGTCGGCTTCATCGACGAGGCGGCGTGGAACCGCACCGTCGAGATCGCCAGCGGCACCAAGAACCTCGATGGCAAGACGGTCCTCACCAAGGCTCCGGATGCGACCTCGTGGACGAACGACATCGTCAGCGAGGCCATCAAGCAGCTCGAGGCCGAGGGCGTCGACGTGAAGGGCTCGCGCTACGCGCCGATCACCGTCACCCTCGAGGAGGGCGGCGCCTGCGCCGACCCACCTCGGTGGATTCCGTAGAGGGGCGGGCCGCTTCGGTGGCCCGCCCCTCTCGCGCGGAAGCGGCCGCGCCGGTGGCCTTCGTGTTGTTGTGGTCGACCGGGTTCGTCGTCGCTCGGTACGCCACCCGTGATGCGGCACCGCTCACGTTCCTCACGATCCGCCTGGCGATTGCCGCCGGGCTGCTGGCGATCGTCGCCAAGGTGCTGCACGCGCCCCGGCCGACGCGGACGCAGGTGCGCTGGTCGGCCGTCGCCGGGATCGGTCTGCACGCGCTCTACCTCGGTGGTGTGTTCGTCGCCATCGACCGAGGCATGCCTGCAGGGGTGAGCGCACTGATCGCAGGCCTGCACCCGGTGCTCACCTCGCTGCTGGCCACGCGCCTGCTCGGTGAGCGGTTGAACCGGCTGCAGTGGGTCGGGGTGGGGCTGGGCTTCACCGGCGTGGCGGTCGTCGTGGTCGACCGGCTGCTGGCCCACTCTCAGGGTGTGACGGCATTCGCGCTCGTCGCCTCGGCACTCAGCATCGGCGGCATGTCGGCCGGCACGCTGACCCAACGGCGCCACGGGGCGAGCACGCCGCTCCTGTGGGGCACGGTCGTGCAGTTCGCGTCGTCGGCCGCCGTGCTCGCCGTGCCGGCGTTGCTGTGGGAGGGGTTCGCGTTCGAGCCGACCTTGCAGGTGTCGTTCGCCATGGCCTGGTCGGTGCTGGTGATGTCGATCGTGGCGATCCTGATGATGCTGTGGCTGCTGCAGCGTCAGGCGGCGGCGCGGGTGAGCAGCCTGTTCTTCCTCACGCCGGCGCTCAGTGCCCTCGAGGCGGCGATCCTGTTCGACGAGCGCCTCGGTGTGGCGGCCATCGTCGGCTTGGTGATCGGCCTCGCCGGCGTCGCCCTCGTCACCCGCCGCCGCTGAGCCGGCAGGTCCGGGCGGGTCACCAGCGCTTGGCAGGATCGGGATGGTCGCCCGGTCCGACCGGTCGAGTGTTGGCGATGCACCGCTGCCGGGTGGTGCGGCTCATCGATGTCGTCACGACGGAGTACACCCCGCGCCGGACACGCTCGACCTTGCCGATGCGCCGCAGGTAGTCGAGCGAGTCGGCGACGCGCTTGGTCGGCGGGTTCCCCACGGCCGACCACGTTGTCCTCCCGGAGGCGTGGAGTCGCCGAGTGATCTCGCCGACGCTCAGCGGAACGTCGGCCACGAGCAGGATGCCGAGCAGCGCTCGCCGGAGGGCCAACCCCGAGACGTAGACCCCATCTCCGCGCTCGACGATCCCGTTCTGCGTGTGTCCGTCCTCAGCGTGTCCGCCCCCCACGTCCACACTGAAGATCGCCTGACTGGTGCGATCGGAACCCATGGGCGCGAGTCCGATCAGGAGTCGGCGGTTCGTCCGAGTGTGTCGCCCCCCTTGCTCAGAGTTCGTTCTGGCGATTTGCGCCGACGTCTGGCTGGAGCCGGGTCGAGCCCCTCTGATTCTGAGCAAGGGGGTGCTGGAGGTGGGGTGCTGGAGGCGGGGTCAGGGCTCGACGATGTTCCAGCCGGTGACGAACACGTCGAGGTGGTCGAACAGGGTGCGCAGGGCCGCGATGTCGCCGTCGATCGCCATCGCCCCGGACGACACGGCGTCGTCGATGGTGATCTCCTCGGCGTTCACCGCCAGCAGGGTGTCGCGGGTGGTCGTCACTGTCACATCGGCCTCGTCGTCGTGGCGGCCGGCGACGTAGTGGATCGCGCGGTGCTCGATGCCGAGCACCCACTGCTCGTCGAGGTCGGTGAAGGTCCAGTTGATCGACAGCCGCACGCCACCGAGCCGCTCCGCCTGCAGGCGGATGCCCAGCGTGTCGAAGAACATGTCGATCGGCAGCGCCGACACCAAGCCGCGACGCGCGACGGTGAACCTCGGCATCGACCCGTGTCGGAGCTCCATCGCGCCCGCCAGGTAGGCGTTGCGGAAGGTCGCCGACTGGCTCTGGTAGCCGAGCTGTTCGAAGGTGTCGGCTTGCAGCAGTCGGGCCTCGGTGTCGGCGGGGTCGGCGAAGACGAGGTGGTTGAGCAGCTCCGCCGCCCAGCGGTAGTCGCCCGCGTCGACGGCGCGTCGCGCCGCGGCCCGTGCCGCGTCGGCGCCCCCCGCCAGCTCGACGTAGCGCTGTCCTGCCTCGGTGGGCGGCAGTTTCTGCAGGTTCGCCGGGTTGCCGTCGTACCAGCTCAGGTAACGCTGGTAGACCGCCTTCACGTTGTGGACCAGGTCGCCGTAGTAGCCCGTGGTGTGCCCGTTGGCGGTGAGCTCCGGCGGCATCTGGAGGTGCTCGGCGATCTCGGTCGGCACCATGCCGTGGTTGGCGAAGCGCAGCGTCTGGTCGTGCATCCATCGGTACAGGTCACGCTGCAGGCGGAGGAACTGCTGCACGTCCTCGCGGCCCCAGCGGGGCCAGTGGTGCGACGCGAACACCAGGTCGGCGTGGTCGCCCCAGAGCTCGAGCGCTTCGCCGATGTAGCGCGACCAGGCAAGTGAGTCGCGCGCCTTGGCGCCCCGGATCGGGATCAGGTTGTGCATCGTGTGCGTGCAGTTCTCCGCCGTGCACAGCCACCCGCGTCCACCGGGCGCACGATCGGGGAAGAAGAAGTTCATCTCCGCCGGCGCCTCGGTCTCGGGCGTCATCTGGAACACGATCCGCACCCCGTCGACGATCAGCTCCTGGCCGGTGTGGGTGATGTCCTCCGTCGGGGCGATGAGGCCTGAGCCGGCGAAGGGCACGGTCTTTCCCAACCCGGCGTCGACCTGTTGGCGCGGCCCGGTGGGCAGCAGCGGACCGAACTGGTAGACGGCTCGCCGGTTCATCGCCGGGCCGGCGAGCAGGTTCTCACCCACCACCTCGTGCATGAACCCGGCGGGAGCAATCACCCGGCAGCGTCCGGCGTCGACGTCGTCCTGGGTGGTCACCCCGTGGACGCCGCCGAAATGGTCGGCATGGGAGTGGGTGTAGATCACCGCCGTGACCGGCCGTGCCCCGAGGTGGGCGTTGGCCAGTTCGAGGCATGCTGCCGCCGTGCCGGCGGTGGTGAGGGGATCGATCACCACCCAGCCGTCGCTGCCTTCGATGAACGTGACGTTGGAGATGTCGTAGCCGCGTGCCTGCCACATGCCCGGCGCAACCTCGAACAGGCCGTGGTGCGCGTTGAGCTGCGCCTGTCGCCACAGCCCCGGGTGGACGGTGTCCGGGCACGGCGCACTACCGCGCAGGAAGTCGTAGCGACCGACGTCCCAGATGGGTCCGAACGGGCCCTCGATGCGACCGGTCGGATGCGTCGCGACCAGCCCGCGGGTGGCCCGCTCGTGATCGAGAGGATCGAGCTCGGGCTGGGGCGCGGTGTTGCGAGCCCGGGTGTGGGGGCTGGCCGGCTTGGGATCGAGGTCGCTCACCGTCTGATTGTCACACGTCACGCACCCGCCGTGGGCACCCCGTGCGGATGAGGCGAGGCCTCGCCGCGCAGGTCCTCGACGCGGCGCACGAGTGAGCGCGTCACCAGGTCGGCGCCATGGCGGACCTCGTCCGGGGTGGGCTCGGCCTCGGGCCCGATGCGCATCAGCGTGCGCACGTCGATGGGCTCGCCGACCTTGGTGCGCACCACGGGCCGGCGCAACACGTTGCGCAGCAGCGTCACGACGCGTCGCCTGCGGCCGAGCACCTCGTGCGCGCCGAGCATCGCGACCGGCACGATCGGGACGTCACAGCGCAACGCCAGGCGCACGGCACCGGTCTTGGCCCGTTCGGGCCACATCATCGGGTCACGTGTGAGGCGGCCCTCCGGGTAGAGGCCGACGGCCTCTCCCGCGGCGAGGGCCTCGGCCGCCTCGTCGAGCGCCCCAGCCGCGTCGGTCGTGCCGCGACGGACGCTGATGAACCCGAGTCGGCGCAGCAGCGGCCCGAGCACCGGGACGCCGAACACCCCCGAGGTGGCGAGCAGCCGCAGCGAACGCCCCATCCGGCGGCAGGCCAGCGCGAGCAGCACGCCGTCGGCGTGGCTCGTGTGGTTCGAGATGACGATGATCGGCCCGGCGGGGAGGCTGCGCGCGGCCCGGTCATTGCCTCGGCGCACCTCGACGCGCAGTCGCGCCACGAGCGCCACGATGGCGCCGACCAGTGCCGCGAGCGCGCCGTAGAGGACGGCTGCGCCGCGCCCGGGCCGCTGCCACACGGCCGCTCAGCCCGTGACGTAGGCGTCGGCCACCGAGAGCGCCTCGTCGATGATCGCCAATCCCTGGCGCACTTCGTCGACGGGGGTGTTGCACGGCGGCACGACGTGCATGCGGTTGAAGTGGGTGAACGGCCACAGCCCGGCGGCCTTGCACGCGGCAGCGAGATCGCCCATCGGCTTGGCGGCGGCACCAGCCGCGTTGTACGGCACGAGGGGCTCGCGCGTCTCACGGTTGCGGACCAGCTCGATCGCCCAGAACACGCCGAGGCCGCGGACATCGCCGACGCTCGGGTGCTTGGCCATGATCTGGGCGAGACCCGGCCCGATGACGTCCTCACCGAGCCTGCGCGCATGCTCGACGATGCCTTCCTCGCGGAAGATGTTGATGCTCGCAACAGCCGATGCGCAGGCCAGCGGATGGCCCGAGTAGGTGAGGCCACCTGGGTACTGACGGTCGCGGAACGTGTCGGCGATGTGCTGGCCGATCACGACGCCACCGAGGGGCAGGTAGCCGCTGTTGACGCCCTTGGCGAAGCAGACGAGGTCGGGTCGCACGCCCCACCGCTGGAAGGCGAACCACTCGCCGCAACGACCGAAGCCGGCCATCACCTCGTCGCAGATGAGCATGATCCCGTAGGCGTCGCACAGCGCCCGGACCCCCGCCAGGTAGCCGGGCGGGGGCACCAGGATGCCATTGGTGCCCACGACGGTCTCGAGCGCGATGGCGGCCACGGTGTGCGGCCCTTCCACCATCAGGACCTCGGCGAGGTGCTGGAGCGCCCGCTCGGTCTCCTCGGCCTCGCTGGTCGAGTGGAACGCGCTGCGGTAGGGGTAGGGGCCCCAGAACTTGACGGTGCCCGGGATACCCGGCTCGCTCGGCCAACGCCGCGGGTCGCCCGTCAGCGTGATGGCGCCCGCGGTGGCGCCGTGGTAGCTGCGGTAGGTCGTGAGCACCTTGTGACGTCCCGTATGCAGTCGCGCCATGCGGATGGCGTTCTCGGCCGCCTCGGCGCCGCCGTTGGTGAAGAACACCATCGACAGCCCGTAGTCGTGGTCGTGGTTGGCGGCCTCGACGATCAGTCGCGCAGCCTCGCTGCGCGCATCGTTCGCGTGGAACGGGGCGACGGTGCACAACCGGCCGGCCTGCTCCTGGATGGCGGCGACGAGCTTCGGGTGCTGATGGCCGATGTTGACGTTGACCAACTGGCTCGAGAAGTCGAGATAGCGCTTGCCCTGGTCGTCCCAGAACCAGCTGCCCTCGGCGCCGGCGACGACGACGGGGTTGATCGCTCCCTGCGCGCTCCACGAGTGGAAGACGTAGGAGCGGTCGTTGACGAAAGCTTCCGAGGGGCGGGTCTCCAACGCGGTCATGCCGAGGATGGTATTCGCTACAGCATCGTCCGTACAGAGTGCGGATTGTGCCCGCACAAAGTGGGTCGCCGCGCGGCTGGGCTACGCTCGCCGGCATGGGTGAGATGGTGACGTTCCCTTCGAATGGCCACACGTGCGACGGCTACCTGGCCGGTGACGGCCCCGGTGTGATCGTGATCCAGGAGTGGTGGGGCCTCGTGCCCCACATCAAGGACGTGGTCGCTCGGCTCGCCGCTGCAGGGTTCCCTGCGTTGGCCCCCGGCCGCTACCACGGGTCGTCGCGCACCGGGCCCGACGGCGCCGGCAAGCTGATGATGGGCCTCAACCTCGAGCAGGCGGCCAAGGACCTCGACGGCGCCGTCGCCCTGCTGCAGCAGCGCAGCGGGCGCGCGAAGGTGGGCGTGGTCGGCTTCTGCATGGGTGGCGGGCTCACCCTGGTGCTCGCCGCGCGGCGCCCCGACGCAGTCGCTGCCGCTGCGCCCTACTACGGCGTCATCCCGTGGGCCTCGGCCCAGCCGGACTGGTCGGCCATCGAGGCGCGCGTCGTCGGCGAGTACGCGGAGAACGACGGCTTCGCGGGCCCCGATGCCGTGCGAGCGCTCGAGGCGCAGCTGCGTGGCCTGGGCAAGGACGCCACGTTGCACATCCACGCCGGGTGCGACCACGGGTTCTTCAACGATTCGCGACCCGAGGTCTACGACGCAGCCGGCGCCGCGACTGCGTGGGCGCGGACGCTCGAGTTGTTCCGCACCACCCTCTGACCGCTCAGCTGCCGGTCACGAGATGGCGCGCAGGGCGTGGGCGCGTGCCAGCGCGGCCACGCCGCAGACCAGCCCTGCCAGACCGAACAGGCTGAGTGTCGCCGGGGCGCCGATCACGGTCGCCAGCAGACCGGCGACGAGGCCGCCGAGCGGGAGCAGGCCCGCCTGCACCAGCGAGTTGAGCGCCATGACGCGGCCCATGCGGTCCGCCGGTGTGAGCTCCTGGATGAGCGACTGGTTGAGGTTCATGTAGAAGCCCCCGGTGAGGCCCCACACCAAGCGCAGCGCCTCGCGCGCCAGGAACGTCGCCACCTGGCCCTGGATGACCTGGTTGCTGCACCCGAGCACCATGAACGACATGAACACCAGGCCCCGACGACGCAACCGGTTGCGGACGCGCATGAGCACCAGCGAGGTGATGATCATGCCGAGCCCCATCAGCGCGAACAGGCGTGCAGCCTCCGCAGCAGAGCGACCGAACTCGTCGCGGGCGATCTGGGGGAGCAGGGTGAACGCCCCGCCACCCATCAACCCGCCGCCCACGCAGAGCAGGCCGAACAGTGGGCGCAGCACCTCGTGGTGCCACACGAACGAGACCGCCTCGCCCACCTCGACGCGCAGCCGCCGCCGCTCGGCCACCGGCGGGTGCGGGGGCACGTCGATGCGCGTCGCAGCCAGGAAGCCGAAGGCGAAGCACAGGGCCTGCACGGCGAACGCCCAGCCGACGCCGAGGCCGTCGATCACCCCGCCCACCAGCAGGGGGCCGGCGATCATGGCCACGTTGGCGCCGATCGTCATGAGCACGACGGCCTGCATCACCCGCTCGCGGCCGACCAGTGCCGGGACGAGCGACGAGCGCACGGGCATCGCGAACGCGGCAACCGTGCCGAAGGCGGCGGCGATCACCACGGCGACCGGCAGCGTCATCACGCCGGTCCACACCAGCACCGCGCCCAGGCCGACCACCGCGAGGCCGGCGCCCTGCGTGGCGAGCAGCATCCTGCGCCGGTCGAGGCGGTCGGTGAGCGCGCCGGCGGTGAGCACGAGCAGGCAGACCGGGGCCCCGAGGGCGAACACGATCAACCCGGACGCCCACGACGGTGAGCCGAGGGTGTCGTCGACCAGCCAGATGAAGGTGAAGCGGTCGGCCGAGGTGATCAGGGCGAACGAGACCGCCGTGACCCACAGGTACCAGAACCCGGTCCCCGCCAGTGAGCCCGGCCGAGCCGGCACACGATCGACCACCTCGGTCCCCATGAGGTGAACCGTAGGTGAACGGGAGGTGGCCGTACGACTCAGCCGAGCGCGGCGATGGCGTCGGCGACGGCCAGCGTGCGCTGTGCGTTCGCCACGTGCAGGTTCTCGATCATCCGGCCATCGACGGTGATGACGCCGCGCCCCTCGCGAGCGGCCTCGTCGAACGCGGCGATGACCTTGCGGGCGTGCTCGATCTCGGCCTCGGTGGGCGCCCAGACGTCGTTGGCGATGTCCACCTGGCCGGGATGGATGAGCGTCTTGCCGTCGAAGCCCATCTCGGCGCCCTGCACGCACTCCGCACGAAAGCCGTCGAGGTCCTTCACGTCGTTGTAGACCCCGTCGAGGATGGCCTTGCCGGCCTCACGGGCGGCGGCGAGCGCCGTGGCGAGGTGGGGGACGAGCGGGTGGCGCCCGGGCACCAGCGCGGCGCGCAACTCGCGGGCGAGGTCGTTGGTGCCCATGACCAGCACCGCCACGCGGGGGTGGGCGGCGATGTGGCGCACATCGAACACCGCAGTGGGCGTCTCGATCATCGGCCAGATGCGCATCGAGTCGGGTGCGCCGGCAGCGTGGAGCAGGCGCGACACCTGCTCGACCTGCTCGACCGAGGCGACCTTGGGGATCACGACCGCTGCGGCGCCGCTGCGCGCCGCCGCAGCGAGGTCGGCCTCGCCCCACGGGGTGTCGAGGCCGTTGCAGCGGATGGTGAGCTCCTTGTTGCCGTAGTCGGTCGACGAGGCCGCTGCCACCGCGTTGGGCCGAGCACCGTCCTTCGCATCAGGAGCGACGGCGTCTTCGAGGTCGAAGATGATCGCATCGGCCGGCAGGCTCTTGGCCTTCTCGAGGGCGCGCTCGTTCGACGACGGCATGTAGAGCACCGAGCGGCGGGGGCGAAGGTCACTCATCTCAGGCCTCCTGGAATCCGTAGGCGACGGCGAGCGCCGGGTCGCGCGCGGCGAGCTGGCGGGCCAGGTTGACCACGACCTTGCACTGCTTCACCGAGGCGTCGTCTTCCATCTTGCCGTCGAGCATGATCGCCCCGGTGCCGTCGCCCATCGCATCGATGACCCGCTGGGCCTGGCGCACGTCCTCGGGGCGCGGGCTGAAGACCCGCTTGGCGATCTCGACCTGCACCGGGTGCAGGCTCCACGCGCCGACGCAGCCGAGCAGGTAGGCGTTGCGGAACTGGTCCTCGCAGGCGACCGTGTCGGCGATGTCGCCGAAGGGTCCGTAGAAGGGGAGCACGCCGTGCATCACGCATGCGTCCACCATCCGGGCCATCGTGTAGTGCCAGAGGTCCTGCTGGTACGTCGCTCGCTCACCGTGGATGTCGCCGTCGGCCGGGTCGCGGCGCACGAGATAGTCCGGGTGGCCTCCGCCGACCCGCGTCGTCTTCATCCGCCGGTTGGCCGCCAGGTCCGCGGGCCCGAGCGACAGCCCCTGCATGCGGGGAGACGCGCCGCAGATCGCCTCGACGTTGGCGACGCCGCGCGCGGTCTCGAGGATCGCGTGCACCAGGATCGGCCGGGTCAGGCCGGCGCGGGCCTCGAGCTGGGCGAGGATCCGGTCCACGTAGTGGATGTCCTCGGGACCCTCGACCTTCGGG